>NZ_NKHQ01000020.1:0-33494 GCF_014467265.1 Xenorhabdus sp. TS4
CTGATTAGCACGGCGGTTCAGTTCGCCATAGCGAATAGTTTGCTCTTCAAATATCACGGCGGGGGCATTGGGTTGTTGCTCTGCCAGTGCTTCAAACTGAGGGTGGATTAAGGTGTTTGGCGGGAAATCCACCTGTGTGGCATTGAAATCCACCAGTAATTGCTGTTCCGATTCTGGCATTATCGGCAGAGTGACAATGCGTTGCGTTTCATCAGTGACCATGGCTACCAGTATATTTTTTAAGTAGCTAACCATACGCTCAATAGTGGCTAAATCGAACAAATCAGCAGCATAGGTTATAGCACCGACTAAACCAGATTCGGTTTCAGTGAGTGATAATGTGATGTCAAAATAGGCACCATGATATGCCTGTTCAATTGATGAGAGCTGTAAATCAGGTAATACCAAGTTCTGAGCGGGTGTGTTGTTCAAGGTCAGCATTACCTGAAAGATGGGACTGTAGCTTAAGTTACGTTCAGGCTGGAGTGCTTCCACGACCTGTTCGAAAGGCAGATCCTGATGAGCATAGGCGGCAAGTGCTCGTTTCCGAACTTGTGCGTGCAGATCTGCTATCTTGAGGTCATCATTGAATTTAACACGTAAGGCCAGCGTATTGACAAAGAATCCAATCACTCCTTCAAGCTCATGGTGTGGGCGGTTGGCGACTGGGGTGCCGATGACAATATCATCCTGACCACTAAGCCTGGCGAGTACAATACTCCAGCCAGCCAGTAGGGTCATAAATAAGGTGCTATTATGGCGCTGTCCAAGTTCTTTAAGTGACGCCAACAACGCGGCATCAAGCTGGAAAGAGGCTTGGCCGCCAACATAGGTTTGTATGGCTGGGCGTGGCCGATCCGTGGGGAGCGTCAGTAAAGTCGGCACACCTTCAAGCTGAGCACACCAGAAATCACGTTGTGTCGCGAGGGTCGTTTCTTGTAGTTGCACATGTTGCCAAACGGCATAATCAGCATACTGGATGGGCAGTGGTGGTAAAGGATCTTCATTGCCATCAAGCGCCGCACGGTAGAAAATTCCCAATTCTCGCACTAGTACACTAAGAGACCAACCATCGGTGATAATGTGATGCAGGGTCAACAGCAAGACGTGCTCTTTGTCTGCCAGTTGCAGCAGTTGGCCGCGAATAAGTGGTCCTTGCGCGAAATCGAAGAGAGTTTGAGATTCGAGTTGGATAAGCTCGTCAACCCGATGGGTATGCAAGGCTGGATCAAGCTGGCACAGGTTGTGGCAGGACAAGGTAAAACCGATGTCAGCGGGTTCAATGTATTGGTAAGGTTGCCCCTCAATCAATATAAAGCGAGTGCGCAGGCTTTCATGGCGGGCAACCAGACGATCAAGGGCAACAGCCAAGGCATGATGATTAAGTGAACCGGTCAGGCGTAGTGCCGCAGGCAAATGGTAGGCCTGACTCGCTGCCGGATCGAGCTGACTGAGGAACCATAAACGTTGTTGGGCAAAGGACAGAGGTAATGGCTGGTTGCGGTCAGCAATGGGAATAACAGGCGGAGTCGTTGTAGCCGTTCTAGCCAGCGTATGAGCGAGTGTCATTAGAATGGGTTGGTCAAAGAGGGTCTGTAACGGCAACTCCCGTGCCAACATCTGGCGAATACGAGCAACAAGCTGGACGGCAAGTAGAGAATGTCCACCCAGCTCAAAGAAATGATCGTGACGGCCAACACGTTCCAGTCCTAGCAAGTCTTGCCAGATTTGTGCCAACGCCGTTTCTATTTCACTGACAGGCGCTTCGTCGCTGCGCGTCACTACGGCAGCAGCATCCGGCACAGGGAGCGCCTGTCGGTTGAGTTTACCGTTAGGCGTTAACGGGAAAGTGGCTAACGTGACAAAAGCGCTGGGCAGCATATAGTCGGCAAGGTACTGACTGAGTTGCTGACGCAATTCAGCGGGCACCAGTTCAGCACCATCCTGTGGCCGCAGATAGGCAACCAACTGTTTTTGCCCTGGTTCATCTTCGCGGGCGATCACTACTGCTTCACGCACCCCATCACACAGCATCAGTTGTGCCTCTATTTCTCCCAATTCGATGCGGAAGCCGCGCAGCTTGACCTGAAAATCATTGCGGCCAAGGTATTCGATGTTGCCATCGGGCAACCAGCGGCCGAGGTCACCGGTTTTATACATACGTGCGCCTGATTCTGAAGAAAACGGATTGGCAAGGAAGCGTTCAGTGGTCAGTTCAGGTTGGTTTAGATAACCGCGAGCCAGACCAATGCCGGCGATATAAATTTCCCCCGTGACACCAAAGGGAGTGAGTTGCCCTTGGGAATCGAGAATGTAGCTTTGGGTATTGGCGATGGGGCGGCCAATCACTGAAACTGGCGGTACACCTGATTGAGCAGAATATTCATACCAAGTGGCATCACCATTGATCTCGGACGAACCATAGAAATTAAGGAGACGGAGCCAGGGATACTCAGTGACTACTTGTTGTGCTAACTCAGGTGCAAGCCGTTCTCCGCTGCAAATCAACATTTTAATTGATTTCAGATAATGACCTTTATCGCCTTGTTTATCACTACCTTGTATCAATATTTTCAAGAGGGAAGGTACGACGACCAAGTAGTTAACATCAAAACGCTGCAAGCCTTCACTGAAACGGACAGGATCTTTGACTTCGTGGTTATCAAAAACTACCAGTTTGCCCCCTGCCAGCAGCACGCCCAGGGTTTCAGTGACTGAATCGACAAAGCTGATACTGGTTTTCAGCGCTCCAACTAATGGCGGGGTTGCGATATCTCGGACGAACCACAGTAGCCGATTGCATAAGGCTTGGTGACTACTCATTACCCCTTTGGGCAGACCGGTGGAGCCAGAGGTATAAACAACATAGGCTAGATGATGGGCAGTCAGACCTGATACCTCTGGATTGTGATCTGGCTGTGCTTCCATGACGGAATCTTGGACATCAAGTGTGATGATAGGAATAGCATCAGTTGATTCAGTACTTGTAAAAATATCAAGCCATGCTCTTTGGGTCAGTACCACCGCTGGTGCCGAGTCTTCAAGCATATAGGCCAGTCGTTCGGCAGGATAAGCCGGATCAAGTGGCACATAAGCCCCACCAGCCTTGAGGATACCAAGCAAACCAACCACCATTTCCAGACTGCGTTCGACACTCATCGCGACACGATCGTCTGGGCGTACACCCAACGTCATTAAATGATGCGCTAAACGATTGGCATGGCGATTGAGTTCACCATAGCTAAGTGACTGTTCACCGGACACCACGGCGATAGCGTCGGGATGCTGTATCGCTTCTATTTCAAACAGTTGGTGAATCAGGGCATCCTGCGGAAAATCGGTTTGTGTGGCATTGAAGCCTGCCAGCAGTTGTTGTTCCAGGGCAGGCAGGATCGGCACGTGCAGAATGGGTTGCTGTGGGTTATGAGTGAGTGCATCAATAAGACCGCTGATGGCAGTGATCAGATAATGGGTTATGCGTGCAGGATCAATATTCGTCACAGTTTGGGCAGTTAAGTGGAAACCAACCCCCATATCATCCACTGATAGCGTGATTGGATAGTTGGTTCGTTCTTCTGCCGCCAAAATGCGTATCCCGGTCCAGGCCGAGTCGACCGTTTCTACTTCACCAGATTGACTGTGACGATAATTCAATAAGGCACTGAACAACGGTATCGGTTGGGTCACGCCACTGCATCGTTGTGCCAGCGATAATGGGGCCTGTTCATGTTCTAATAACAGGGTCAGATTGCGGTAGGTGGCCTGTACTACTTCTTGCACGCTGAGTCCGGTCAGAGTAATCCGTATCGGCAGCGTGTTAATAAACATACCCAATATTTTGTTGGCTCCTGCGATCCCCTGCAAACGCCCCAATAATACCGAGCCAAAGACCACATCGTAATGACCGCTGGTTTGAGCCAACACTTGCGCCCACGCGACATGAAACAGGACGCCGGGACTGATGCCTAAACGGCGAGCCTGAGAACGAATCGCCTTTGCCAAAGTGGGATCAAGCGGCAGACTGTGTTCGTTGATAGCCCGATTATCGTTGGGTACGTTGAGTATCCCGTAGGGAGCGGTTGGCTCCTCAATATCAGCCAGTTGGTCACGGAAATAGGCTTCATGCTCTGCTACTGGCACACTTAATGTCCGGGCAATAAAGTTGCGATAAGGTAAGGCAGTGGGCAGCATGGCGGCATTTCCCTGCAACACGTGGGCAATCTCAGCGAAAATCAGCTCCAGTGTCATATGATCACTGACCAGATGATGAAAACGCAAAGATAACAACCACTCATTGTGTACAGGATCATGGGCGATATCTGCGGCGAACAGCGGCGCGCGGCTCAGATCGAGGCGATGTTGGCGCGGATCTGTGCCAGCACGTAGTTGCGATAAAACATCGCTTTCCGTGGTCGGGGTGAAGACATTGATATACAGCGATGCCTGACGCCAAACCACCTGAACTGGCTGGGCCAGATCTTGCCAATAGGCGGCAGTTCGCAGAATGTCATGGCGATCGATAATGTGTTGCAGTGCAGCTAAAAAGGCATCAAGACGTTCGCGGGTATCGAACGCGAGCAGGCTTTGCAGCAGATAATCATCACCTTGTGTCTGTAGCAAGTGCTGGAAGAGAATGCCTGTCTGTAACGGTGCCAGTGGATAGATATCCTGCACATTGGCGGCTCCTCCCGGTACAGCCGCGACGATGGCATCAATCTCGTTTTGGGGCAACGAAACCAGTGACAGCATATCCGGGGTAATGGAAGTACAGCCTGCGGGAATAAGCTGGGGTGGCACGTCGAAAGTGCAGGTATTGTCTTGATATGCCAGGATGGTTTGCGCCAGCTCACTGAGGATCGGGGTCGCGAACACACTGCGCACGTCAAGCCGCCAACCCAGGTTATGCAGTTGTTCAATAAGGTTGATGATCATCAATGAGTGCCCGCCGAGTTCAAAGAAATGGTCATGACGACCGACTCGTTCCAGTCCCAGCAAATCTTGCCAGATCCGGGCTAAAGACGTTTCTATCTCTCCGACCGGCGTTTCATAGCCGCGAGCTATCACCGCAGATGTATCGGGGGCAGGCAGGGCCTGACGGTCAAGTTTGCCATTAGAATTCAGCGGGAAAGTTTCCAATGTCACAAAGGCGCTGGGTAACATATAATCGGCCAGGTGTTGGGCGAGTTGCTGACGCAATTCGGCCGGCACCAGCTCGGCACCATCCAGAGGCCGCAGATAGGCGACTAGCCGTTTCTGCCCCGGCTCATCTTCACGGGCAATCACCACGGCTTCGCGCACCCCGTGACACTGCATAAGCTGTGTTTCGATTTCCCCCAGTTCGATACGGAAACCGCGTAGTTTGACCTGAAAATCATTGCGACCCAGATATTCGAGATTGCCATCAGGCCGCCAACGACCCAGATCGCCGGTTTTATACATACGCGCGTTCGGTTCTGAAGAGAAGGGATCGTTTAGGAAGCGTTCGGCCGTCAGTTCAGGCCGATTCAGATAACCACGGGCCACGCCAGCACCGGCGATATAAATTTCACCGCTAACCCCAAGAGGAACGGGCTGACCGGTAGCGTCAAGGATATAGATCTGGGTATTGGCGATGGGGCGGCCAATATGAGAAACAACATTTGTTGTCCGATGCATGCGTGTCCAGGTTGAATACGTTGTCGTCTCCGAAGGGCCATAGAGATTGCAGATATCTTCTACCTCTGAATGGGCAAACAGATGTTCAACGATATGGGGTTTCAACGCTTCACCCGCCAAATTAATGGTTTTAACGGTGGGAGGAATGGCGTTTGTCTCGCTCAAATGTGCGATGGCCGACGGCACCGTATTAATCAGGCTGATCGCCTGTTCTGTCGAAGAGGACTTAGTCGTGATTAACGACAGGGCATCAGGAACAATATGAACTGTGCCACCAGAAATCAGTGGCGCAAAACATTCGTACACGGACAAATCAAAATTAAATGAAGTCGCGAACAGGGTATGAGCCAAGGCTTCGGGGCGAAAAGCTCGTTGAGCCCAGGTCAGGAAATTCACGGTATTGCGATGGGCAATCGCAACCCCTTTGGGTGCTCCGGTGGAGCCTGACGTGTAGATCACGTAAGCCAGATGCTTTGACGTTAAGCCCAGTGATTGCGCATCGGGATTGCCTATTGATTGACTTAAGGGTTCGTGATTGTCATTGTCGAGTAAATTATCGATGAATACCGTAGGTACAGAGTGAGCCAGTCTGTCGGATAGTTTTTTCTGCGTGATGACCACGACGGGAGCTGCATCCTCAAGCATATAGGCTAATCGATTTGTTGGATAAGCGGGATCGAGCGGGACATAAGCGCCACCTGCCTTGAGAATAGCCAGCAATCCTACCACCATTTCTAAACTGCGTTCGACACAGAGAGCGATTCGATCGTCTGGATGTACCCCCAGAGTAATCAAATGATGAGCCAGATGATTGGCATAACGGTTCAATTCCCCATAGCGGAGAGACTGTTCTCCACACACTACCGCAGTCGCATTCGGCGTTTGTGCAGTTTGCGCTTCGACCAGTTGATGGATCAGGGCTTCCTGTGGGAAATCAGTTTGAGTGGCGTTGAATTCCACCAACAATTGGTGCCGCTCCGATGCTGACAATATAGGCAGGCTGGCAATAGTCTGTTCGGCATCTCTTGTCATTGCCACAAGTACCCGTTTCAAATAGCCGGCCATACGCTCTATCGTTGAGGAATCAAACAGATCAACAGCATATTCCAGTTCTCCGAACAGACCCGATTCGGTTTCGGTCAGCGACAAGGTTATATCGAAGTGGGTATTGTGGCGTGCTTGTTCAATTTGAGTGAGTTGGAGGCCCGGTAACGTCAGGGTTCTGGCGGGCGTATTGTTTAAAGCCAACATCACTTGGAAGATCGGGCTGTAGCTTAGGCTGCGTTCAGGCTGGAGCGCTTCCACCACCTGTTCAAAAGGCAGATCCTGATGGGCATAGGCGGCAAGCGCCCGTTCCCGAATCTGGGCAAGCAAATCCGCCACATTGAGATTACCCTTGAAGGTGACACGCAAGGCCAGCGTATTGACAAAGAAACCGACCAGCCCCTCAAGCTCACGGTGCGGGCGGTTGGCGACTGGCGTGCCGATGACAATGTCATTCTGTCCACTAAGTCGGGCGAGTACAATACTCCAGGCTGCCAGTACAGTCATAAACAGAGTCGTGTGATGCCGTTGTCCAAATGACTTAAGTGATGCCAGCAAGGCCGCATCAAACTGAATAAGCACCTGTTTACCTGCATAAGTCTGTACGGAGGGGCGTAGCCGATCCGTGGGCAGTGTCAGCAAGGCTGGGGCGCCCTTAAGTTGCGTACACCAAAAATCGCGTTGTTTGGCAAGGACGGTGCCTTGTAACCACTCGCGCTGCCAGACGGCATAGTCAACATACTGAAAGGGCAGTGACGGAAGCGGATCATCATGGTTGTCGAGAGCCGCACGATAGAGCGCACCTAGTTCGTGCACCAGCACCCCGATAGACCAGCCGTCAGAAATGATGTGATGCTGGGTGAGCAATAACACATGTTCTTCATCCGTTAGTTGTAACAGTTGGCCGCGGATCAATGGGCCTTGGGTCAGGTCGAAAGGTGTCTGTGCTTCAAGGGCGGTCAGTTCGGCGAGACGGTGAGTGCGCGTTTCGGTGTCTAACGGACGCAGATCATGGCAGGACAGGGTAAAGCCCATATCAGAAGAATCAATGTATTGGCAGGGCTGGCCCTCAATCAGCATAAAGCGGGTACGCAGGCTTTCGTGACGCGCAATCAGGCGTTCGAACGTGTTAGTCAGGGCATCACGGTTAAGTTGGCCCGTCAGGCGCAGCGCTATTGAAAGATGATAGGCCAAACTGGCGACAGGATCGAGTTGGTTAAGGAACCACAGCCGCTGCTGGGCGAAGGACAATGGCAGAGGAAGATCACGGGCTGCCTGCTTGATGGGTGGCCGCTTCTGATGATGCTTGTTATGTCGTAATTGCTCTTTAATTTTCTTTTGTAAAACAGCACGTTTCAGGTTATCGCGGTTCATGTTATTCCTTATCATTTGTTGCTGTCTCCGCTTAAAATTGCCATTAATTCTTCGGTTGACATTAAATCCAGTTCGTTCTCGAGTGATTCAATATTGCTGTTCCCTATAGCATCCAGTTGGGTGGTAAGGATGATGCCGGCCTGTTCCGCCAATTGAGGAGAAAGAAACAACGAGGAGATAGGGATATCGACCAGAAATTCATCTTGTATGCGTGTTGCTAATTGCGCGATCATCAATGAGTGGCCGCCAAGTTCAAAAAAGTTATCGTGGCGACCGATTCGCTCCAATCCCAGCAAGTCTTGCCAGATTCGAGCCAGAATAATTTCTTCCTCACTGATCGGTGCTTCATAGTGGCGTACAACCACAGCGGACGCATCAGGTTCAGGGAGTGCCTGACGGTCAAGTTTGCCATTGGGCGTCAGTGGGAAAGTGTCCAAAATGACAAACGCACTGGGCAGCATATAGTCAGCGAGATGCTGAGCAAGTTGCTGACGCAGTTCTGCCGGCACCAGTTCAACATCGGTTTGGGGGATCAGGTAGGCGACCAGACGTCTCTGGTTTTCCGTGTTGTCAAGATGAGTACCTTCACGCATAAAAACGATAGCCTCATGCACCCCATCACATTGCATTAACGTGGCTTCAATCTCGCCGGGTTCAATGCGGAAGCCACGCAACTTGACTTGGAAATCATTGCGACCAAGGTATTCGATATTGCCATCGGGCCGCCAACGACCCAGATCGCCGGTTTTGTACATGCGGGCATCTGGGTTCTGGGAGAACGGATCGGTAAGGAAACGTTCGGCAGTCAGTTCAGGACGATTTAGGTAACCGCGAGCAACACCGACACCAGCGATATGAATTTCTCCGGTAACACCAAGAGGAACAGGCTGACCACGTGCATCCAGAATATAAACTTGGGTATTGGCAATCGGGCGACCAATAGGAATGGAACGGGTTACATCCACGGGGGAAGTAATCTCGTAGGTGGTGGCAAACGTGGTGGTTTCCGTTGGACCATATCCGTTAATCAGGTGTACGGGTTGTGACGCAGCCAATTGCACCTGTTGTATTTTCCTCCGATCGAGCACATCGCCGCCGACAAGCAAGTAACGCAATTGCCCAAACAGGGAATTGAGGCTATCGAGATATTCGTTGAACAAGCCCACCGTCAACCAGAGAGCGGTGACGCGTCCCTTGATCAATGAATCGCAGAAACGTACTGGATCGAGCAACTCAGATTGCGGAACGACATGCAGGCGCCCCCCATTGAGCAGGGCAGACCAGATTTCCCAGGTCGAGGCATCAAAAGCAATATTGGCACAATGGGCAACGCAGTCGTGGGTTCCAATATCGGCATAAGCACTATTGATAACCAGCCGATTAACACTGCGGTGTTCGACCATCACGCCTTTGGGTTGCCCGGTAGAGCCAGAGGTATAGATCACATAGGCCAAATTTTGTGATGTCAGGTGCCGTGCCTGTAAATTAGGGTTATGAGTCGGTTGTTCCTCTAGTAACGTTTTCTGGGCATCAAGCACGACTATAGGCACAGTTGCAGGTACGCTGCTGTGCAGCCGGTCCAGCTGTGCTGTCTGGGTCAGTAATACCACCGGGGTGGCATTTTCGAGCATATAGGCCAGTCGTTCAGTTGGATAAGCGGGATCGAGCGGGACATAAGCTCCGCCAGCCTTAAGGATGCCGAGTAATCCTACAATGGTGTCCAGACTGCGTTCGGCACAAATTGCCACCCGATCATCCGGCCGCACTCCCAGTGCAATCAAGTGGTGTGCCAGACGATTGGCACGTTGGTTCAGTTTTCCATAGCTCAGTGTCTGGTTTTCGTAGACGACAGCGATGGTATCAGCATGCTGTTCAGCCTGTGCTTCAAATAGTTGGTGGATTAGCGCACCTTGTGGGAAATCGGTTTGGTTGTCGTTAAAACCTGCCAGCACTTGTTGCCGCTCTGCCGTCGGTAAGATTGGCACGGCCAAAATCATTTGTTGCGGATTATGTACCAAAGCATCGATCAGGCCACTAATGGCTGTCAGCAGGTAATGGGTTACACGAACTGGATCGATATCGGCCACAGTGTGGGTGGTCAGGTGAAAACCAACACCTAAGTCGTCTACCGATAGCGTAATGGGATAGTTGGTTCGTTCCTGTGTTGCGATGACGCGCATGTCTGACCAGATATTAACCGCATTCGCTTCATTGGGCTGGGAGTGACGGTAATTAAGCAAGGAGCTGAACAGCGGTATGGGTGGCGCGATACCACTACAACTTTGTGCCAGCGCCAGTGGTGCCTGTTCATGTTCCAGTAGTGACATCAAGTTATCGTAGGTGGCTTGCACCACTGTTTGCACATTGCGATCAGCCAGGGAGACACGCACTGGCAGGGTATTGATAAACATGCCCAGTGTTTGGCCGGCACCCGCACCGCTTTGCAGACGGCCCAATAGTACGGAACCAAAAACGACATCGTCACGACCACTGGTATGAGCCAATACCTGCGCCCAGGCCACATGAAACAGGACACTTGGGCTGATCCCTAAGCGCCGAGCCTGGCTGCGAATGGCTTCCGCCAGCTCAGGGGCAAGAGGAAGGCGGGCTTCGGTGATGGCGTTACTCTCGCGTAATGTTTGGTTATCCGGTATCGACAGCACACCGAATGGTGCCGTCGGTGTATCAATATCGGCGAGTTGAGCACGAAAATAGGCTTCATATTTTGCGGCTGGTACGTTCAGGGTTTGGGCGATAAAGTTGCGATAGGGCAGTACCGTAGGCAGTATTTGCTGTCCTTGCAATATTAGTGCTATTTCAGCAAAAATCAGATCCAGTGTCATATGGTCGCTGACCAGATGATGGAAACGCAAGGCCAGCAGCCATTCATCCTGTAGCGGATCATGGGCAATATCAGTGGCAAAGAGGGGGGCACGGTTCAAATTGATACGGTGCTGGCGCGGATCAGTGTAAGCCTGTAACTGTGCTGAAATGTCGTCTTCCACATCATTTGGCGTAGACGTTGGGGTAAAAACCTTGATATCCAGTTGTGCCTGGCGCCAAACTACCTGAACCGGCTGTTCCAGTCCTTGCCAATAAACCGCCGTACGCAGGATATCATGGCGGTTGATAACCTGTTGCAAGGCAGCCAGAAAGCTATCGAGACGATCACGAGAATTGAACGCAAACAAGCTCTGTAACAGATAGGTATCACCTTGTGCCTGCATTCGGTAATGAAACAGAATGCCTTCCTGCAACGGGGCCAGTGGATAGATATCCTGTATATTACTTGTTCCGCCGGAAACGGTATCAACGATGGCATCAATCTCAGATTGGGAAAGCGAAACCAGTGGCAACATATCGGGGGTGATGGCCGTGCAGCCTTCGGGAATAAGATTGGGTGGTACGACAAAGGTACTGTCCCCATACTGGATAGCCTGAGCCATATCGGCGAGGACAGGTGAGGCGAACACACTGCGAACTTCGAGTTTCCAGCCGATACTACGCAGCTCTTCGATCAGACTGACAATCATCAGTGAATGGCCGCCGAGTTCAAAGAAATGGTCATGGCGGCTGATTTGTTTCAACCCCAGGAGTTTTTGCCAAATTTGTACCAGAGCGATTTCTCTCTCACCGACGGGCGCTGCATAGCTGCGGGTCACAACCGCCGATAAATCCGGGGCAGGCAGGGCCTGACGATCGAGTTTACCGTTAGGGGTAAGCGGGAAAGCGTCTAATATCACAAAGGCACTGGGCAACATATATTCAGTGAGATATTGGCTAAGCTGATGACGCAGGTCAGAGGGCACCAATTCGATACCCGTTTGGGGCAACAAATAGGCCACCAGACGCTTCTGGCCTGGCTCATCTTCGCGGGCCAATACCACGGCTTCGCGCACACCGTGACATTGTCTGAGCTGGATTTCTATTTCCCCCAGTTCAATGCGGAAACCCCGCAACTTGACCTGAAAGTCATTGCGGCCAAGGTATTCAATATTGCCATCGGGCAGCCAGCGGGCAAGGTCACCGGTCTTGTACATACGGGCGTCCGGTTCCAACGCGAACGGATCAGCAAGAAAGCGCTCGGTGGTCAGTTCAGGGCGATTCAGATAACCACGGGCGACACCAATACCGCCGATATAAATTTCCCCCGCCACACCGACGGGAACAGGCTGACCCTGTGCATCCAGAATATAAATTCGGGTATTGGCAATCGGACGGCCGACAGGAATAGAACGGGTAACATCAATGGGAGACGTCATCTCGTAGGTGGTAGCAAATGTCGTGGTTTCCGTTGGACCATACCCATTTATCAGGTGGGCGGGTTGGGACTCAGTCAATTGTACCTGTTGTATCTTCCTCGGATCGAGCACATCGCCACCGGTAAGCAGGTAGCGTAATTGTCCAAACAGGGGCCTGAGGCTATCGAGATATTCGTTGAACAAGCCCACCGTTAACCAGAGGGCGGTGACGCCTCCCTTAATCAGAGTGTTGCAGAAATGTGTCGGATTGAGCAGCACGGATTGCGGAACGACATGCAGGCGTGCCCCATTGAGCAGGGCAGACCAGATTTCCCAGGTCGAGGCATCAAAAGCGATATTGGCACAATGGGCAACACAGTCGTGGGTACCGATATCTGCATAAGCACTGTTGATAACCAACCGGTTGACACTGCGGTGCTCGACCATCACACCTTTGGGTTGACTTGTTGAACCAGAGGTATAAATCACATAAGCCAGATGGCGTGATGTTAGCCCCAATGAATGGGCTCGCGGATTGTGAGTCGGTTGTATTTCCAGTAACGTTTTCTGGGCATCAAGCACGATGACAGGCACCGTTGCAGGGACGCTGTCGTACAGTCTGTCGAATTGTGCTGTCTGGGTCAGTAATATCACTGGGGTGGCATCTTCCAGCATATAGGCCAGCCGCTCGGCGGGGTAGGCCGGATCGAGCGGGACATAGGCCCCACCGGCCTTAAGAATACCGAGTAAACCCACGATGGTGTCCAGACTGCGTTCAGCACAAATCGCTACCCGATCATCCTGATGTACGCCTAAAGTAATCAGATAGTGGGCCAGCTGATTAGCGCGCTGGTTTAACTCACCGTAGCTCAGGAGTTGATCTTCATAGACGACAGCAAGGGTATCGGGATGCTGTGCTGCCTGCGCTTCAAATAGTTGGTGGATCAACGCGTCTTGCGGGAAATCTGCCTGAGTGGCATTGAAGTCCACCAGCAGTTGTTGCCGTTCTGATGCGGGCAACATGGGCAAAGTGGTAATCCGCTGGGTTTCATCCGTCACCATGGCGGTCAGCACATGGGTTAAATAGCCCACCATCCGTTCAACGGTGGCGGTGTCGAATAAATCGGTGGCGTATTCCAATTCACCGATCAGGTCAGTCTCGGTTTCACTCAGTGATAAGGTTAAGTCAAAATGAGCATTACGATGATCCTGAGCAATCGTCATCAGTTGCAAACCCGGTAGCGCCAACGCTTGGGTTGGGGTGTTGTTTAAAGCCAGCATCACCTGAAAGAGGGGATTGTAGCTTAAACTGCGTTCGGGCTGGAGTGCTTCCACCACCTGCTCGAAGGGCAGATCCTGATGGGCATAGGCGGCCAGCGCCCGCTCCCGAACCTGAGCAAGCAGATCGGCCACATTGAATCCATCATGGAAGGTAACGCGCAAAGCCAGCGTATTAACAAAGAAACCTATCAGCCCTTCCAGTTCATGCTGTGGGCGGTTAGCAACAGGGACGCCGATAACGATCTCGTCCTGTCCACTGAGCCGGGCCAGTACCAGACTCCAGGCACTGAGTACGGTCATAAACAACGTGGTGTTGTGACGTTGTCCAAGCGCTTTAAGTGAAGCCAATAAATCCGCATCAACGTGCACAGGCACGCGGTTACCCGCATAGGTTTGTACCGCTGGGCGAGGCCGGTCGGTAGGCAGGGTGAGTAAGGCGGGCGCGTCAGCCAGCTGAGCACACCAGAAATCACGTTGAGCAGTGAAGGCCGTGCCTTGTAGCTGCTCCTGTTGCCAGACCGCATAATCAGCATATTGAATTGGCAGGGGGGGCAAAGGATCATCATGATGACCGTCAAGGGCCGTGCGGTAAAAGGTGCCCAGTTCTTGCACCAGCACACCGACGGACCAGCCGTCAGTGATAATGTGATGCAGGGTCAGCAACAGCACATGCTCGTCGTCTGCCAGTTGCAGCAATTGACCACGGATTAACGGTCCCTGGGCAAAATCAAAGGCCGCCTGCGCCTCGATATCAGCGAGTTCGGCAACACGCTGGGTACGCAAGGCGGGATCGAGCGGGCGCAGGTCGTGGCAGGACAGAGCAAAACCGATATCAGCCGGATCGATATGCTGGCAGGGTTGGCCTTCTACCAGGACAAAACGAGTACGCAGACTTTCATGGCGGGCAATCAGGCGGTCAAGTGATGTTTTCAGCGCCTGGCAGTCGAGTTGACCAGTGAGGCGTAATGTCACTGGCAAATGATAAGCCTGGCTGGCCGCCGGATCGAGCTGGCTGATAAACCACAACCGCTGCTGGGCAAAAGAAAGAGGCAGAGGCTGATGTCTGTCCGCAGGTTTGATGAATGCCGGTTGCTGCTGATCCCCGCGGGTTTTCAGTTGTTCTTCAAGTCTTTTCTCCAGCACCGCACGTTTTAAGTCATTAATATTCATATTGAACTTTGTCATTATTTACTGTCCCTGCCTAAAATTGCCATCAATTCTTCTGCCGACAATGAGTCAAGATCGTTTTGAATTGACTCAAGCTCGTTTTCCTCTACTGCATTCATTTGAGCTGAGAGAATGACAGTGGCCTGCTCTATCAATGTGGGCGAAGTGAATAACGAGGTCAGAGGAATATTGACCAGGAATTTGTTTTTTATGCGGGTTATCAGTCTGACGACCATTAGCGAGTGACCGCCGAGTTCAAAAAAGTGGTCATGGCGGCTGATACGTTCCAGTCCTAATACGTCTTGCCAGATTTGCGCCACCGCGGTTTCTATTCTGCCCTGTGGCGGTTCATAACTCTGGGTTACTACGGCAGCTAGATCTGGCGCAGGCAGAGCTTGACGGTCAAGTTTGCCATTGGGGGTCAGGGGGAAGGATGCCAGCGTGACAAAGGCACTGGGTAGCATGTAGTCAGCGAGGTGTTGGGCCAGTTGCTGGCGCAGCTCCACAGGCATCAATTCAACGCCTTCCTGCGGTAATAGGTAGGCGACCAGCCGTTTCTGGCCGGGTTCGTCTTCGCGCGCCAGCACCACCGCTTCGCGTACCCCGCCACATTGACTGAGCCGGGTTTCGATTTCCCCCGGTTCGATACGAAAGCCGCGCAGTTTGACCTGAAAATCATTGCGGCCGAGGTATTCGATATTGCCATCGGGTAGCCAACGACCAAGGTCGCCGGTTTTGTACATGCGTTCCTTTGGATCTGGGGAGAATGGATTGATGAGGAAGCGTTCGGCAGTGAGTTCAGAACGGTTAAGGTAACCGCGAGCCACCCCGGCACCAGCAATATAAATTTCCCCCGCTACACCATAAGGAACGGGCTGACCCTGCATATCCAGAATATAAATCTGGGTATTGGCAATCGGGCGACCAATAGGAATAGAGCGGGTCACATCAACAGGTGAAGTAATCGTATAAGTTGCTGCAAACGTGGTGGCTTCCGTTGGGCCATATCCATTAATCAGGTGTGCTGGCTGGAACCCGGCCAATTGCACTTGCTGTATCTTCCTCGGATCAAGCACATCACCGCCGACAAGCAGGTAGCGTAATTGTCCAAACAGGGGCTTAAGGCTATCGAGATATTCGTTGAACAAGCCGGCCGTCAACCAAAGGGCACTGATTTCCCCCTTAATCAGTGAATCGCAGAAATGCACCGGATGAAGCAGAACAGATTGTGAAACCACATGCAGGCGTGCGCCATTAAGTAAGGCCGACCAGATTTCCCAGGTTGATGCGTCAAAAGCAATATTGGCACAATGAGCGATACAGTCGTTGGGACCAATGTCAGTAAAGCCATTATTGATAATCAGGCGAAGAACATTGCGGTGCTCAACCATCACGCCTTTAGGCAGTCCGGTAGAACCGGAGGTATAAAGCACGTATGCCAGATGGTGTGACATCAATCCCAGAACCTGCATGTCTGGGTTATGGGTTGGTTGCTCCGCCAGAAGTGATTCTTGAGCGTCGAGTATCACTGTCGACATGGACATAGGTACAGAATTGGACAGCCTGTCGGCTTGTGTTGTCTGAGCCAGCAAGGCCACGGGTTCTGAATCTTCAAGTATATAAGCCAGCCGTTCGGTCGGATAGGTGGGATCGAGCGGTACATAAGCCCCGCCGGCTTTGAGGATAGCGAGCAGGCCTACGATGAGATCCAGACTACGTTCGATACAGATTGCGACCCGATCATCCGGGTGCACTCCCAATGAAATCAAATGGTGAGCCAACTGATTGGCACGGCAGTTGAGTTCACCATAACTGAGTGTTTGCCCTTCAAATACGACAGCGATGGTATCGGGATGGTGCACCACTTGAGTTTCGAACAATTGATGAATCAGCTTGTCTTGCGGAAAATCTGTTTGTGTAGCGTTGACATCTACCAGTAGTTGCTGGCGCTCTGTGGCGGGCAGGATTGATATGTCTTGAACTAACCGTTGTGGATCATCAACCAAAGCATCAATCAAACCGCTGATGGCGGTGACCAGATAGTGGGTTATTCGGGTTGGGTCGATATCGGCTGCTGTTTGAGCGATCAACTGGAAACTGGCACCTAAATCATCCACTGACAGGGTGATGGGATAGTTAGTACGTTCTTCTGCGGCTAAAGTACGTATACCTGACCAAATGGTATCAACCGCCTCGGTTTCACTAGATTGACCATGACGATAATTCAATAAAGTACTAAATAACGGTATCGACTGTGGCATACCACTGCAACGTTGTGCCAGCGCCAATGGAGCCTGTTCGTGTTCCAGTAACATCATCAAACCGTGGTGGGTGTTTCGTACGACTTCCTGAACAGTGTAATTAGTCAGGGAAACTCGCATTGGTAACGTATTGATGAACATACCCAATACTCGCTCGGCCCCCGCGCCACCTTGCAGGCGACCCAATAGCACGGAGCCAAACACCACATCATCACGGCCGCTGGTTTGTGCCAGTACCTGGGCCCAGGCGACATGGAACAGGACACCCGGACTGACCCCGAAACGACGCGCCTGAGTACGGATGGCTTTGGCCAGATCGGGGGCGATAGGGAGGCGTGCCTCAGTCACGCGGTCGTTGTCAGGGTGAACCTTGAGTACACCAAAGGGCGCCGTGGGTTCATCAATATCCGCCAGTTGGGTACGGAAATAAGCCTCATGATCAGCGGTCGGGGTAGCCAGGATTTGGGCGATAAAGTTGCGGTAAGGCAATACCGCTGGCAGCCTCTCCGTTTTGCCCTGCAAGATAAGCGCGATTTCTGCAAAAATCAGCGCCAGTGTCAGATGGTCACTGACCAGATGATGGAAGCGTAGCGCCAGCAACCACTCATCTTGGGCTGGATCATGGGCAATATCGGCGGTAAACAGCGGGGCGCGATTCAGGTCAATACGGTGCCTGCGTGGATCGGTATGACTCCTGAGTTGAGCAACCACGTTGTCGTCAACCGTGATGGGATTGAAAACATTAACTGTCAGCGGTGCCTGACGCCAAACTACCTGTACCGGTTGAGCCAGCTCTTGCCAGTAGACGGCGGTACGCAGAATATCATGGCGGTCAATGACCTGTTGCAGTGCGGTTAAAAAGGCATTGAGGCGATCACGGGTATCGAACGCGAGCAAGCTTTGCAGCAGATAATTATCCCCCTGTGTCTGTAACAGATGATGGAACAGAATGCCTTCCTGTAACGGCGCGAGCGGATAGATATCCTGCACCTGACTAGCGCCGCCTGGGATTTTCTCAACGAGGGTATCAATTTCAGCCTGGGAGAGAGAAACCAGAGGCAGCATATCGGGGATGATAGCCATACAATCTTTGGGGATACGGTTGGGGGGCACAACAAAGGGGCTGACCTCACGCTGGATAGCCTGGGCCATCGCAACCAGGATCGGCGCGACAAACACGCTGCGCACGTCGAGCTGCCAGCCCAGATTGCGCAACTCTTCGATCAGACTGACAATCATCAGCGAATGGCCGCCGAGTTCAAAGAAGTGGTCATGGCGACTGACCTGTTTCAACCCTAAAAGTTTTTGCCAGATTTGGGCTAAGGCGATTTCTGTTTCACCGACGGGGGGGACGTAGCTGCGCGTGGCCACTGCGGATAAATCCGGGGCTGGCAGGGCCTGACGGTTAAGTTTGCCATTGGGCGTCAGCGGGAAAGTGTCCAGGGTGACAAAGGCGCTGGGCAGCATATAGTCAGCCAGATGCTGGGCAAGCTGCTGGCGTAGTTCAGCGGGCACCAGTTCAATCCCCGCCTGCGGTAGTAAATAGGCGATCAGTCGTTTCTGGCCTGGCTCATCTTCGCGGGCCAGCACCACCGCTTCCCGTACCCCGTCACACTGGGTGAGCTGGGCTTCGATTTCCCCCAGTTCGATACGAAAGCCGCGCAGTTTGACCTGAAAATCATTGCGGCCGAGGTATTCGATATTGCCATCGGGCAGCCAACGGCCGAGGTCACCGGTCTTGTACAGGCGGGCAGCCGAGTCCGGGTAGAATGGATCGGTCAGGAAGCGCTCGGCCGTCAGTTCAGTGCGGTTCAGGTAGCCCCGGGCGACTCCGGCCCCAGCGATATAGATTTCGCCCGCCACGCCAAGCGGTACGGGGTGGCCGTAGGCGTCGAGAATATAGATCCGCAGATCTGCCAGCGGCTGACCAATCAAACTGCCCTGCCTTGAGTGGATATCAGCTTCGGTTAGTTCCCGGTAGGTGGCATGAACGGTAATTTCGGTGATGCCATACATATTGACCAGACGGGTTTGTGCCGTCGGGTTGCGCTCCACCCACGGAGCCAGGGTATATAATTCCAGGGCTTCGCCGCCAAAAATGATGCACCGCAGCGTATGTGCAGTCGTATCTTGGGCGGAAATTAATTGACGAAAAGCACTGGGGGTCTGGTTCAATATTGTGACGTGTTCACGGCACAATAGCGAATAGAATAGCTGCGGTGAACGGGCACATTCTGCTGAGATAATGACCAGCCGGCCACC
This sequence comes from Xenorhabdus sp. TS4, assembly GCF_014467265.1. Lineage (NCBI taxonomy): Bacteria > Pseudomonadati > Pseudomonadota > Gammaproteobacteria > Enterobacterales > Morganellaceae > Xenorhabdus > Xenorhabdus sp. TS4. Next base: position 19,286 of record NZ_NKHQ01000020.1, read on the forward strand.
GTAAGCCAACGCCCCCCACAATTCCCAGACGGAGAAATCGAAAGCAAACGAGTGGAACAGCGTCCAGACATCCTGGTCATCAAACTGAAAACGGGCTTGTGTGGCGGCTAACAGGCGGGTGACATTGGCGTGCTCAACCATGACACCTTTCGGGGTTCCGGTCGATCCCGACGTGTAAATCACATAGGCCAGATGACGGGATGTCAGGCCCAGCGCCTGAACGTTTGGATTGTCAGTCGGTTGTGTTGCCCGGCCTGGTTCAGGGTTGTCCAGCAAAACCACAGGCAAGGGGCTATTCAGTTTGTCGCATAATGTGGTTTGGGTCAGTAAAGCCACCGGAGCGGCATCTTCCAGTATATAGGCCAGGCGTTCGGCGGGGTAGACCGGATCGAGCGGCACATAGGCACCACCTGCCTTGAGAATTGCCAGTAAGCCGATCACCATTTCCAGACTGCGTTCGACACAAATCGCGATCCGATCGTCCGGACGTACTCCCAACGTGATCAGATAATGCGCTAACTGATTGGCACGGCGGTTTAACTCACCATAGCTGATCGTTTGCTCCCCAAATACGGCAGCGATAGCTTCAGGGTGCTGTGTGGCCTGCACTTCAAACAGTGAGTGGATCAGTGCCGCTTGTGGGAAATCCGTCCGGGCGGCATTGAAGCCGGTCAGCAGTTGTTGTCGCTCCGATGCCGACAGCATGGGCAGAGTGACAATCCGCTGGGTTTCATCCGTCACCATTGCGGTCAGTACATTTGTCAGATAACCGACCATCCGCTCAATGGTGGTGGCATCGAATAAATCAGTGGCATAGGCCAGTTCGCCGACCAGGCCGGCTTCGGTTTCGGTCAGGGATAAGGTTAAATCAAAGTGTGCACTATGGTGTGCCTGTTCAACGAGAGAGAGCTGGAGATCAGGTAACGCTGGCTCCTGGAGTGATAAGTGTTGTGGCGTGTTGTTTAAGGCCAGCATCACCTGGAAGATTGGGCTGTAACTCAGGCTGCGTTGGGGCTGGAGGGCTTCCACCACTTGTTCAAAGGGTAGATCCTGATGGGCATAGGCCGAGAAAGCGTGTTCCCGCACCTGGGCGAGTAAATCAGCGACACAGGTAGAATTATCCAGCGTGATACGCAAAGCCAGCGTATTGACGAAGAACCCGATTAGTCCTTCCAGTTCATGATGCGGGCGGTTAGCCACCGGCGTACCGATAACAATATCCTCCTGCCCACTGAGCCGGGTGAGGACGATGCTCCAGGCACTGAGTACCGTCATAAACAGGGTGATGTTATGGCGCTGTCCCAGTTCTTTAAGCGAAGCGAGTAATGCTGCATCAATGTGGACTGGTATTCGGCTGCCCACATAGGACTGCACTGCGGGGCGAGGTCGGTCGGTGGGCAGCGTTAGTAAGGCTGGTGCGCCGGCCAGCCGGACACACCAGAAATCACGTTGGGCCGTGAGAGTGGCTTCTTGCAGCCTGCCACGTTGCCAGACCGCATAGTCGGCATACTGAATCGGCAGCGGCGGTAAGGGAGCGTCTTGACCATCAAGGATGGCGCGGTAAAGGGTACTGAGTTCATGAAGCAATACGCCGATGGACCAGCCATCAGAGATAATATGATGCTGGGTGAGCAGCAGGTGCTGTTCATCATCGGTCAATTGCAGCAGGTGACCCCTGAGCAGCGGGCCTTGAATAAAATCAAACGGCGTCTGTGCTTCGTGATCCGTTAATTCCGCAATACGGTTGCTACGGGCGTCCGGCGTTAATGGGCGCAGATCTTGGTAAGACAGGGCAAAGCCGATATCAGCCGGATCGATATGCTGACAGGGCTGACCGGAAACCAGCACAAAGCGGGTACGCAGGCTTTCATGGCGGGCGACCAGATGGTCAAGGGCGCGGGTCAGGGCTGGGCGATGAAGCTGACCGGTCAGGCGCAACGCCATGGGAATATGGTAAGCCAGACTGGCCGCCGGATCGAGCTGAGCGAGGAACCATAAACGCTGCTGGGCAAAGGACAGAGGCAACGGCTGGCTACGGTCAGCCACGGGGATGTGTACCTGAGAGATGATTGCCGTATCAGTCAGTGCGAGGGCCAGATCGATCAAAAGCGGTTGGTCAAAGAGTTGCTGTAATGGCAACTCGCGGGTCAGTTGTTGACGAATGCGGGCCGCCAGCTGAACGGCCAGCAGGGAATGGCCACCGAGTTCGAAGAAGTGATCGTAACGACCGACGTGTTCCAGGCCTAGCAGGTCTTGCCAAATTTCGGCCAGGGTAATTTCTGTTTCGCCCACGGGAGGGGCATAATCCCGGACCACCACGGCCGCTAAATCCGGCGCAGGGAGGGCCAGACGATCCAGTTTGCCGTTAGGTGTGAGCGGGAAGGCGTTCAGTGTGATAAAGGCGCCGGGCAGCATATAGTCAGCCAAGTGCAGGGAGAGTTGCTGGCGCAATTCAGCTGGCACCAGCTCAGCCCCCTCCTGCGGCAGCAGGTAAGCGACCAGCCGTTTCTGCCCCGGCGCATCTTCGCGGGCCAGCACCACTGCTTCACGTACCCCGTCACATTGGCTGAGTTTGGCTTCAATTTCCCCCAGCTCGATACGAAAGCCGCGTAGTTTGACCTGAAAATCATTGCGGCCGAGGTAGTCGATATTGCCATCGGACCGCCAGCGGCCGAGGTCACCGGTCTTGTACAGGCGGGCATGGGGTTCCGAAGAGAACGGATCGGCAAGGAAGCGTTCAGCGGTCAGTTCAGGCCGGTTCAGGTAGCCGCGAGCCACCCCGTCACCGGCGATATGGATTTCCCCCGCCACGCCGACGGGAACCGGTTGCCCCTGGGTATCCAGAATATAAATCTGGGTATTAGCGATTGGGTGGCCGACAGGGATCTTACCGTCAACGTGCTGGTCTGCCATGGCCGGGATTTCATAGGCGGTAGCAAACGTGGTGGTCTCCGTTGGCCCATAGACATGCAGTAAGTGTTTGGGGGGATATGCGGTTCTGAGGTGAATGGCCGGACGGGTATCCGCCAGCTCCCCACCAAAAAGAACATACCGTAAGCCGGATAAGGCTGGCCCAATCAGGTTTGCATATTGGTTAAACAGGGCCGTGGTCAGGAAGAGGGCACTGACCCCTTCCGATGACAGGCACTGACCAAAAAGGGTGGGTTGTAACAGGGTTTTTTCCGGGATGAGCAGAATACGCGCCCCATGAATCAGGCCAGCCCACACTTCCCAGGTGGCGGCGTCAAATGAGACATTGGCGCAATGGGCGATACAGTCGTCAGGCCCTATATCAGCAAAGCCATTATTGATGATCAGGCTAACGACATTGCGATGCTCGACCATCACCCCTTTGGGTTGGCCGGTTGAACCCGACGTGTAAATCACATAGGCCAGATGACGGGATGTCAGTCCCTGTGCTTGTACGTCGGGATTATCCGCTGGCTGGGTGGCCCATATCGGCTGCTGGCGGTCAAATAAAGGATCAAGTAAGACTGTCGGCACGGTATCGGGCAGCGTGTTTAGTTGTGTTGTCCGGGTCAATAACACCACTGGCGCCGCATCCTGGAGCATATAGGCCAGTCGTTCAGTTGGGTAGGCTGGATTGAGCGGGACATAAGCCCCGCCGGCTTTCAGGATAGCCAGTAAGCCGACCACCATCTCCAGACTGCGTTCGATACAGATGGCGATCCGATCATCCGGGCGTACTCCCAGGGCAATCAAATGATGAGCCAGACGATTGGCATACTGGTTCAATGCTTCATAGCTCAATGTTTGCCCTTCGTAGATCACGGCTGTGGCATGGGGGCGTTGTAATGCCTGGACTTCAACGAGTTGATGGATCAATGCGTCTTGCGGGAAATCCGCCTGAGTGGCATTGAAGTCCACCAGCAATTGTTGCCGCTCTGCCGCCGGTAAGATGGGGATATCCCGGATTTCTTGTTGTGGATGATGAACTAAGGCATCGATTAAACCGCTGATGGCTGTCGTCAGATAGGTATTGATGCGTTCTGGCGCAATGTCGGTGACGGTCAGGGCCGTCAGCTGGAAATTATCTCCTAAATCATCGACTGACAGGGTAATGGGATAGTTGGTCTGTTCCTCAGCCGCGACCAGGCGCATTTCTGTCCATATGGTGTCAATGGTATCGTCCCTGTCAGCCTGACTATGACGATAATTGAGCAGGGTGGTGAACAGCGGCATGGGGTGGGCCACACCACTGTACCGTTGTGCCAGTGCCAGCGGGGCCTGCTCATGTTCCAGCAAAGCGGTTAGATGCTGATAGGTTTCCTGCACGCTTTCCTCTACCGTGCGTCCGCCCAGAGAAATACGCAGGGGGAGAGTATTGATAAACATCCCCAGTATGCGGTCAGCTCCCGCCCCGCCTTGCAGCCGGCCCAGTAACACGGAGCCAAACACCACGTCATTGCGGCCGCTGGTGTGGGCCAATACTTGCGCCCAGGCCACATGGAACAGGACACCGGGACTGACCCCCAAACGACGGGATTGAACACGAATGGCTTCAGCCAGTTCAGGAGCGAGTAAAAGTCTGGACTTGGCGACAGATACAGATTTGGCATCGTTTGGCGTGTTTTTGGGAATAGTGAGTACACCGAACGGCGCTGTTGGCTCATCAATATCGGCGAGCTGTTCGCGAAAGTAATCCTCATGCACTGAATTCGGTACATTGAGGATCTGAGCGATAAAGTTGCGATAGGGTAGCGTGGTGGGTAGAGCTTCCGCATTTCCTCGTAATATTTGGGTAATCTCAGCGAAAATCAGATCCAGTGTCATATGGTCGCTGACCAGATGGTGGAAACGCAGTGCCAGCAACCACTCATTTTTTGCCGGATCAAGGGCAATATCAGCCGTAAATAAGGGGGCTTGAGTCAGGTCAATACGGTGCTGGAGCGGATCAGTGTGAGCCAGTAACTGTGCCGGAATGTCGTCCGTCGAGGCAGGAGTAAAGACATTGACAGTCAGCGGTGCCTGACGCCAAACCACTTGCACCGACTGTGCCAGATCTTGCCAATAAACCGCCGTGCGCAGGATGTCATGACGATCAATAACTTGCTGTAAGGCACCCAGGAAAGCATCAAGACGTTTGCGGGTATCGAAGGCAAGTATGATTTGTAATAAATAGGTGTCACCTTGTACCTGCAACAGATGATGGAACAGAATGCCTTCCTGCAAGGGAGATAATGGATAGATATCCTGCACATTACGCATTCCGCCAGAAACGGTATCAACGATGGCATCAATCTCAGCCTGGGAGAGGGAAACCAGTGGCAGCATATCGGGGGTGATGGCTGTGCAGCCCTCTGGAATAAGGTTGGGTGGCACGATAAAGGTATTGGCGCCACGCTGGAGAGCCTGTGCCATGTCGGTCAGAATAGGGGCGGCGAATACACTACGAACGTCAAGTTGCCAACCCAGCTTGCGCAGTTCTTCGATCAGGCTGACTATCATCAACGAATGGCCGCCGAGTTCAAAGAAATGGTCGTGACGGCTGACCTGCTGCAATCCCAATAGCTCTTGCCAGATCTGGGCCAGGGCGTTTTCTGCTTCGCCAGTCGGAGATTCATGGCTGCGCATCACGATAGAAGATGAATCTGGTTCAGGCAGCGCCTGATGGTCAAGCTTTCCGTTTGGCGTTAACGGAAAAGTTGTTAACGTGACAAAAGCACTTGGCAGCATATAGTCGGCGAGATGCTGGGCAAGTTGCTGGCGCAGTTCGGCTGGCACCAATTTAATGTTCGCCTGAGGCAGCAGATAAGCCACCAGACGTTTCTGATTTGTTTCATCTTTACGAGCCAGCACCACCGCTTCACGCACGCCATGGCACTGTCGGAGTCGGGTTTCGATTTCCCCCAATTCAATGCGGAAACCACGGAGCTTGATTTGGAAATCATTACGGCCAAGGTATTCAATATTACCATTGGAGAGCCAGCGTCCGAGATCTCCCGTTTTGTACATCCGCGCATTGGGGTTGGAAGAGAATGGATCAACGAGGAAACGCTCGGTGGTAAGTTCGGCACGATTAAGATAGCCACGGGCGACTCCCGTACCAGCAATATAGATCTCCCCCATGACACCAAGCGGGACAGGCTGATAATGGGGATCAAGGATATAGATTTGGGTATTGGCTATGGGGCGGCCAATCGGTGGCGGATTATCTGCTGAGTTATCCTCTGCGCAGGAACAGGAATAGAGCGTAGCACAGACCGTGATTTCCGTCGGCCCATAGGCATTGAGCATTTGTCGTCCTGGTGACCAGCGTTTGACTAAGGTTGACGGACAGGCTTCGCCACCCACCAGCAAGGTTTGTAAGGTATCGGGCAGGGCATCCATCGCGGCGAGTGCAGTGGGCGACAGGAGAACATGGCTGATGGAATGGTCTGCTAAATAGCCGGACAATACTGCACCGGGCAGCAGATTGGCTCGTTTGGCCAGGTAGAGGCGAGCACCCGTTACGAGAGCCATACAACATTCCCAGATACTGGCATCGAAACTGTTTGAGGCGAACTGTAAAACGTGACTATCTGGGGTCAGTGCCAGTGCATGTTGCTGAGTGATGATCAAATTGCACAGACTATGATGTTCGATCATGACTCCTTTCGGTTGACCGGTCGAACCGGAAGTATAAATGACATAGGCCAGATGGTGTGACGCCAACCCCAGTACCTGTGCATCTGGATTATCAGAGGGTTGTGTTGCCAGGCATGATTCGTGGCTATCCAGTAAGATGGTGGGCAAAGTGTTAAACTGAGCGAGCCACTCTGACCGGGCCAGTACAGTTTGGGTCAGTAAAGCCACCGGGGCGGCATCTTCAACCATGTAAACCAGCCGTTCGGTCGGATAAATGGGATCGAGCGGCACATATGCTCCACCAGCCTTGAGGATAGCCAGCAAGCCGATCACCATCTCCAGACTGCGCTCGGCATAAAGGGCGACCCGATCGTCCGGACGTACTCCCAGAGTAATCAGATCATGGGCCAATCGATTAGCGCGGCGGTTTAATTCACCGTAGCTCAGAGTCTGATCTTCACAGATAGCCGCAAGGGTATCGGGATGTTGTGCGGCCTGCGCCTCAAACAGTTGGTGGATCAACGCGTTTTGCGGGAAATCCGCCTGAATGGCATTGAAGTCCACCAGCAGTTGTTGCCGTTCTGATGCGGACAGCATGGGTAAAGTAGTAATGTGTTGTGTTTCATCTGCCGCCATGGCGGTCAGTACATTGGTTAAGTAACCGACCATCCGCTCAATGGTAGTGGCGTCGAACAGATCGGCTGCATAGGCCAGATCACCGACCAGACCGGCTCCGGTTTCAGTGAGTGATAAGGTCAAATCAAAGTGAGCGCTGGGGTGCGTCTGTTCAATGGGTATACATTGGATATCGGGAAATGCCAGCGCCTGGGCGGGGGTATTATTTAAGGCCAGCATGACCTGGAAAATCGGGCTATAGCTGAGATTGCGTTCAGGCTGGAGCGCTTCCACCACCTGCTCAAAGGGCAGATCCTGATGGGCATAGGCGGCCAGTGCACGCTCGCGAACCTGGCTGAGCAGCTCAGTGACCGTGGCGGAATCATTCAGGGTGACGCGCAAGGCCAGTGTATTAACGAAGAAACCGATTAATCCCTCAAGTTCATGATGCGGGCGGTTGGCGACAGGTGTACCGATAACGATATCATCCAGCCCACTAAGCCGGGACAATACGATGCCCCATGCGCTCAGCACGGTCATAAATAAGGTGGTGTTATGGCGCTGCCCAAGCCTTTTCAGTGAGGCTAATAAGCCAGCATCAACGTGCACAGGGACTCGACCACCGACGAAAGTTTGTATAGCTGGACGCGGTCGGTCAGTCGGGAGAGTTAGTAAGACCGGCGCGTCTTCAAGCTGAGTGCGCCAGAAATCACGTTGTGCCGTGAGCGCCGCTTCTTGCAGCCAGTGACGCTGCCAGACAGCATAATCGGCGTACTGGATCGGCAATGGCGGCAAGGCGATATCTTGGCTGTCGAGGATAATGCGATAAAGAATGCTGAGTTCATGCATCAATACACCGATGGACCAGCCATCAGAGATAATATGATGCTGGGTGAACAGCAAGACATGCTCTTCGTTTGCGAGTTGCAGCAGGTGACCGCGGATCAGGGGGCCTTGGGTAAAGTCAAAAGGCGTCTGTGCTTCGAGGGCGGTCAAATCAGCAATATGGTCGGAGTGCGTTTCCGGTGCTAGCGAGCGTAAGTCTTGGTAAGACAGGGCAAAGTTAATGCCAGTCGGTTCGATATGCTGATAAGGTTGGCCGGAAACCAGCACAAAGCGGGTACGCAGGCTTTCATGTCGGGCGATCAATTGGTCAAATGCACGGGTTAAGGCAGGGCGATTAAGCTGACCGATTAGGCGCAATGCCAGAGGAATATGATAGGCCAGACTGGCTGCTTGATCGATCTGACTCAGAAACCACAGTCTTTGCTGAGCAAAGGACAGAGGTAACGGCTGGTTGCGATCAGTAACAGGGATCATCATCTGGGTCGTTGCTGAAACGCCAGTGAGTGTTTGAGCCAGATCCATCAAAATAGGCTGGTCAAAGAGTTGCTGGAGTGACAAATCCCGTGCCAAATCTTGGCGTACGTGTGCGATGAGTTGGACGGCAAGCAAGGAATGACCACCTAGCTCAAAGAAATGATCGTAGCGACCTACTTGTTCCAGTCCGAGCAAATCTTGCCAAATCTGAGCCAGGAGGATTTCTATCTCACCGATGGGGGCTTCATCGCCGCGAGCTACCACTGCGGATAAATGAGGTGCAGGCAGGGCCTGACGGTTGAGTTTGCCATTGGGCGTCAGCGGGAAGGACTCCAGCGTGACAAAAGCACTGGGCAACATATATTCAGCGAGATGCTGAGCGAGTTGCTGGCGCAGTGCAGCAGGCTCCAGTTCAATTCCCTCTTGCGGTAACAGATAGGCCACCAGCCGTCTTTGCCCGGATTCATCTTCGCGGGCAATCACTACCGCTTCACGTACGCCGTCACATTGGGTAAGTCTGGCTTCGATTTCCCCCAACTCAATGCGGAAGCCCCGTAACTTAACCTGAAAATCATTGCGCCCGAGGTATTCGATATTGCCATCGGGCAGCCAGCGGCCAAGGTCACCGGTTTTGTACATGCGGGCGTTTGACGCTGAAGTGAAGGATTCGGTCAGGAAACGTTCGGCAGTCAGTTCAGGGCGATTGAGGTAACCGCGGGCTACGCCGGCACCGGCAATATAAATTTCCCCCATCACACCGTGAGGAACGGGTTGGCCGTGTGGGTCCAGGATATAAATCAGGGTATTAGCAATAGGGCGGCCGATAGGAATGGAACGCGTCACGTCAATGGGAGAACTCATCGCATAGGTAGTAGCAAATGTTGTGGTTTCCGTTGGACCATAGCAATTTATCAGGTGGACGGGTTGAGATTCAGCCAATTGCACCTGTTGTATCTTCTTCGGATCGAGAACATCACCGCCGATAAGCAGATAGCGCAATTGTCCAAACAGGGGTTTGAGGCTATCGAGATATTCGTTGAACAAGCCCACCGTTAACCAGAGGGCGGTGACGCGTCCCTTGATCAGTGAATCGCAGAAATGTGCCGGATCGAGCAGTACCGATTGTCGCACCACATGCAGGCTGGCTCCATTGAGCAGGGCGGACCAGATTTCCCAGGTCGAGGCATCAAAAGCGATATTGGCACAATGGGCGACACAGTCATTCGGATCAATATCAGCAAAGCCACTATTAGCGATGAGACGAAGGACATTGCGATGCTCGACCATCACGCCTTTAGGTTGCCCGGTAGAGCCAGAGGTATAGATTACGTAGGCCAAATTCTGTGATGTCAGACCCCGTGTTTGTGTATTGGGGTTGTGAGTCGGTTGTGCCGCCCAAAACGGTTCTTGTGTATCAAGCAATACCGTAGGTATCAGGTTGTTTAACCTGCTAACTTGTGCTGTCTGGGTCAGCAGAACCACAGGCTCTGCATCCTCAAGCATATAAACCAGTCGCTCAGTCGGGTAGCCTGGATCAAGCGGCACGTAGGCCCCGCCAGCCTTGAGAATAGCCAGCAAACCAACCACGGTTTCCAGACTGCGTTCGGCACAGATGGCAATTCGATCGTCTGGACACACACCCAGCGCAATCAGGTAATGGGCCAGTTGGTTGGCACGGCGGTTAAGTTCGTCATAGCTCAGGGATTGTTCTGCAAATACGACGGCTGTTGCATCGGGATGATGTTTCACCTGGGTTTCGAACAGTTGGTGGATCAAGGCGTTTTGTGGAAAATCCACTTGCGTGGCATTAAAGTCCACCAACAGTTGTTGCTGTTCTGTCGCTGGCAAAATTGATAGATCTTGAATTAATCGTTGTGGTTTGTGAGCCAAAGCATCGACCAATCCACTGATAGCAGTCGCCAGATAAGTAATTATACGTGTCGGATCAATACTTGCCACCGTTTGTGCGGTCAGGCGGAAACCGATACCCATATCATCTACCGATAAGGTAATCGGATAGTTAGTCCGTTCCTCAATGGCAACGATACGCATATCTATTTGAGGTATTTCAATTACATTAGCTTCGTCGCCCTCAGTGATTTGGCTGTGACGGTAATTGAGTATGGTACTGAACAGCGGTATTGACTGCGCCACACCGCTACAACGTTGAGCCAGTGCCAATGGTGCTTGTTCGTGTTCCAGTAGTGCCGTTAAATTGTGATAGGTAAGCTGCACCACTTCTTGCACATGATGATCGGCAAGGGGAATTCGTATCGGCAGGGTATTGATAAACATCCCTAATATTCGGGAAGCACCTGCTCCTCCCTGTAATCGGCCTGATAGGACGGAGCCAAAGACCACATCATCGCGGCCACTGGTTTGTGCCAGCACTTGTGCCCAGGCAACATGGAACAAGACACCTGAACTGACTCCCAAACGGCGGGCTTGAGTACGTATAGCCTCCGCCAGAGTCGGATCGAGCGAGAGATGGGCTTCGACGATCGGTTCATTATCATCCTGCATTGAGAGTACACCGAAGGGTGTCGTCGGTGTATCGATATCAGCCAATTGAGAACGGAAATAATCTTCGTGCTCAGTACCCGGCACGCTTAAGGTTCGGGCGATAAAGTTGCGGTAAGGCAACGTTGCCGGCAGGGTATCCGCATGGCCCTGTTGTATTTGGGCAATTTCGGCAAAAATCAGCTCGAGTGTCATATGGTCACTGACCAGATGATGGAAACGCAAAGATAGCAACCATTCATCCCGTGTCGGATCATGGGCGATATCAGCAGCGAATAGCGGAGCACGGCTCAAATCGAGACGATGCCGACGCGGGTTTGTATGTTCCCTTAGTTGAGACAGGACGTTATCCGTTGTACCAGGAGTAAAGACATTGATACATAACGGTGCCTGGCGCCAGACTACCTGGACTGGCCTTATCAATCCTTGCCAGCAGGCCGCGGTACGCAGGATATCGTGGCGGTCAATGATTTGTTGGAAAGCGGACAGGAAAGTGTCAAGACGCTCACGAGTTTCGAAAGCAATCAGGGTCTGTAACAGATAAGTGTCGCCTTGGGATTGGCGCAAATGGTGGAACAGGATACCTTCTTGTAACGGTGCCAATGGATAAATATCCTGTATATTGCTGACCCCACCAGGAGTTGCTTCAACGATGGCATCAATCTCGGTTTGGGTCAATGAAACCAGTGGCAGCATATCAGGCGTAATGGTTGTGCAATCGGTAGGAATACAGTTAGGCGGCACCACGAAAGCGTCGATATCACCCTTAATTGCCGGTGCCATCTCAGTCAAGACAGGTGCAGAGAACACACTGCGAACATCAAGTTGCCAGCCGAGGCTGTACAGCCGTTCGATCAGGCTGACAATCATCAATGAATGACCGCCCAGTTCAAAGAAATGGTCATGACGGCCGACTTGTTCCAATCCCAATAGATCCTGCCAGATCTGCGCCAGAACGATTTCCACCTCTCCGTGTGGGGCTTCATAGCCACGTGCTATCACTGAAAACGCATCAGGGGCTGGGAGAGCTTGACGGTCAAGTTTACCGTTGGCAGTCAGTGGGAAAGTGTCGAGTACCACAAAGGCACTGGGCAGCATGTATTCAGCGAGGTGTTGGGCAAGCTGTTGGCGTAGTTCTGCGGGAACCAGCCCAATGCCGTTCTGAGGTCGCAAATAGGCGACTAGTCGTTTCTGTTCTCCCATGTTTCCATCAGGAGTGTCAATATTTTCGCGGGCAATCACTACCGCTTCTTGCACGCCATAGCATTGCATTAATTGGGCTTCGATTTCTCCCAGTTCAATGCGGAAGCCCCGCAGTTTAACCTGAAAATCATTTCGGCCAAGGTAGTCAATCGTACCATCGGGTAGCCAGCGGCCGAGGTCGCCGGTTTTGTACATGCGGGCATTGGGATCTGAGGAAAACGGATCAGAGAGGAAACGTTCTGCGGTCAGTTCAGGACGATTCAGGTAACCACGGGCAACCCCCGCACCGGCAATATGTATTTCCCCGACAACACCAAGTGGTACGGGCTGTCCATGTGGATCTAGAATATAAATCTGGGTATTGGCAATCGGGCGCCCGATATGGCTATTAAATCCCGTTGTCCGGTTCATTCGAGTCCAGGTCGAATAAGTCGTTGTCTCTGAAGGGCCATACAGATTGCACACATTCTGTACGCCTGAGTGAGCAAATAAATGTTCAACAATGTGCGGCCTTACTCTTTCCCCCGCTAAATTGATCGTCCGAATGTTCGCGGGTAGTGCATTGGTCTCCATCAGGTGTGAGATGGCCGATGGCACGGTATTGATAAGGCTGACTAATGGTTTTGGGTTGGCTGAACTTGTATGAATCAGTGACAGTATGTCAGTAATAAGGTGAACCGTACCGCCAAGGAGCAGAGGCGCAAAGCATTCGTATACCGACAAATCAAAATTCAGGGAAGTAGCAAAAAGTGTGTGTGCCAACTCCTCCTGACTAAACGTATGTTGTGCCCAGGTCAGGAAATTCACCGTATTGCGGTGCTCGATTGCCACGCCTTTAGGCAAACCGGTAGAGCCTGATGTGTAGATCACATAGGCCAGATGGCGTGAGGTTAACCCCAGTGCTTGTGCGTCGGGATTATGAGCTGGCAGAAATGGTTTTTGGGTGCTGAGGACGTTATCGAGTAAAACAGTGGGTATAGTGCCAGCCAGCTTGTCGGCAAGTTTTGTTTGGGTCAGTATCACTATCGGCGCTGAATCTGCAAGCATATGCATCAGCCGTTCGGTTGGATAGGCAGGATCGAACGGCACATAGGCACCCCCCGCCTTGAGAATACCAAGTAAACCCACCATCATGCCCGGGCTGCGCTCAACACAAATTGCTACCCGATCATCCGGACGTACCCCTAAGGCAATAAGATGATGGGCCAGTCGATTGGCCTGGCGGTTCAGTTCATCATAACTGAGTGTCTGATCTCCACACACTACCGCGGTAGCGGTAGGGCTATTGATCACCTGTTCTTCAAACAGTTGGTGGATCAGTGCGTCTTGCGGAAAATCTGCTTGGGTGGCGTTAAAATCCACCAACAGTTGTTGTTGCTCTGAAGCTGACAACATCGGCAAATTCGCAATGACTTGGGTTGCATCGGTTACCATTGCTGCCAGTACTCGTTGCAAATAGCCGACCATACGTTCAACAGTCTCGGCATCGAACAGATCAGAGGCATATTCCAGTCCGCCAACCAAACCAGTGTCGGTTTCAGTTAACAACAACATTAAATCGAAGTGGGCACTATGGGTCGCCAGTTCAATTCGGGAGATCTGCAAACTGGACAACGTTTGGCTCTGAACTGGTGTGTTGTCTAAAGCCAGCATGACCTGAAAGATTGGGCTATGGCTCAAGTTTCGTTCAGGTTGTAATGCTTCCACCACCTGCTCAAAGGGTAGATCCTGATGGGCATAGGTGGCTAACGCCTGCTCCCGAACCTGAGTAAGCAGATCAGCCACACTGAGTTCATCATTGAATTTAACGCGCAGAGCCAATGTATTGACGAAGAAGCCCATCAACGCTTCAAGCTCACGATTTGGGCGGTTGGCGACAGGGGTGCCGATGACAATATCATCCTGACCACTAAGCCTGGCGAGTACAATACTCCAGCCAGCCAGTAGGGTCATAAATAAGGTG
>NZ_NKHQ01000021.1:0-940 GCF_014467265.1 Xenorhabdus sp. TS4
TTTATAACTTTAAGTTGACAAACAAAGAGAAATAAAGGAACAAAAGGCTATGTCACAACAAGATTTTATCATTTGGGTGTTTTGTTGGGTAGAGGATAATTTAACGGAGTTACAGCAAGGCACACGATTGAGAAGCCGGGGGAGCCCACCCAAGTTGAGTGACGCAGAAGTCATCACGATAGAGGTTATTGGTGAATACTTGGGTTTTTCAACAGATAAAGGGATTTGGACGTATTTTTGTCACCACTGGCGTGAGTGGTTTCCAGGACTCGGTTCACGAGCCAATTTTGCCAAACAAGCCTCGAACCTTTGGGTTATAAAACAAAAATTGCAAGAAAAGCTAGCGATATTATTGGGCGCCCTCGACAGGCCGGTACATATTATCGACGGATTTCCGCTGCCAGTCTGTGGGTTCAAAAGAGCTAAAGGGAGCGCCAACTTTAAAGGGCAAGCCGATTACGGGTACTGTGCCGCCAAGAACGAAACTTACTACGGATTTAAAGGGCATCTGATGATAGATGAAACCGGTGTGTTAACAGGGATCACGTTGACTCCCGCCAGTGTCAGTGAGCGTGAAGCCGCCTGGGATTTGGCCGCCCCGATAAAAGGGTATCTGCTCGGTGATAAAGGCTATTTAGGCATTGAGTTTAAACAGGAAATGAAGAAACAGGGCATTGAGATGATTACCCCGATGCGTACCAATATGGATGATCCTCTTCCCAAGGAAACGAGAAGAATGATTAACGCCAAACGCCGTTTAATTGAAACCGTGATTGGTCAACTCGCCGGACAATTTGCTATCGAGAAGTGCTGGGCACGGGATTTGTGGCATTTGAGTAATCGAATTGCTAGAAAACTTCTTTCTCACACGTTGGGTATTTTTGCCAATTTTAAACAAGGTAAAAGTCAACGCGACTGGCTTCAACAAGCCAACGTTATA
>NZ_NKHQ01000022.1:0-161312 GCF_014467265.1 Xenorhabdus sp. TS4
ATCACCCTGAAAATGGCGACCATGGAAAGGATTCATACGCCGCTCCTTCGGAAAAATGGGTATCTTAGCTTACTACCATCGACTATTTGCAACAGTGCCCGATGCAGCGTGTCGCATTTGTCGCTGTTAGGCCAGGAGCCTGGCGATTATATCTGGCGTAACCACCGGACACCGGCTTCCGATAAGTTTCGCCGCCTGCGGCCAGCTAAAGTCGAAAAGTACAAAAAACAGGCTTAACGAATGAAAGGGACTTCCCCTCGATGGGGTTACTGTCTTGATTTTCCGTGCCATCATGGGGAGTCACCAAACTATGACAGGGGCATGATTATGACCATCGTAACTATTGGTGTTTTTGATACAGGAATGCACAATGACTGGTCGCAGCGCGAAAAGCATACAGGGTGTTCCAGCAGGAATTGGGGGCGGCATTGGGGATTAATCCTGTACAGGCTATTGGCCGGATGAGTCGGTATGAGCGGGGGGGGTCAACGCCTGCACCCAAAATCGTCCGTCAGGTAGCCCAGATTTTGAAGATGCCCTCGTGGTATTTTTATCCTGAAGGGGATGATTTTGCTGAACGGGTCCTTATCCTATACAGAGAAAGCCATCCTAACCGGCTTTTAATCCCCCCACGACAAGAACAAGGACGGGCACCCGAGTATCAAGCGTATACGGCGACGCCCAAAGAGAGACCGGAGATTGTCCGTTCTCAAAAAAACCGTTACTTTATCGCATGATTTATGGTCATTCCGTGTTTTTATTGAGAAAGTTAATTTAACTCCCTCCGCCTCCTATCTACCACTCGGGCCAGAATGACCGGCCCGGCCGGCCTTCACCCTGTTCAGCCCACGAGATCCATCATCACGCTCTTTTTCGCCTCAAGATGGCGGATATAGCCCAGGACCGTCTCCGGTTTTTTCCAGGTGCCCTCGTGCATGATCTGCGCCAGCGAATAACCCGATTCTGTCATGTCCTGCGCCGCTCCCACCCGCGCACTGTGGCCGGTCCAGGTGGTGTACCGCCCTTTATTGCCTTTCATCCGGGTATCCCCGTGCACCTGCCCCCACGCCTCCGCAAAAATCCGTTCGACATGCCAGCCCGATAAGGGCGCGTCCGTCCCGACGCGCGCGTGATTCCAGCGGTTCACCGGGCAGAACAGGTAAGCGTCGGGATGGTCCAGCAAACCGGACACGTGGAGCCACTGTAACAGACGGGCGGAGGCCCGGGGACTCAGGGCTTTGGTGAGGCCGTGCCCGTCCACAATAGTTTTGGTGTAACCCACGTTCAGCAGCACACTGCCATCCCGGTTAAGCACCACATCCCTGACTTTCAGCCGGGCAATATTGGACAGCCGCAGCAGGGTATTGTAGGCCACAAACAGGAAGGCCAGATTGCGGAGCTCTTTCAGCCGGCCTGAGGTTTTCCAGGCGGTATCCATCTGATCCAGATCGGCAATCCGAAAGGGGATGGCCTGCCCCACGGTTTCGCCCTGCAGGAGGGCGGTGCGGTGAATTTTTTTCAGCGCCCGTTTCACGGTCTGGCTGTGACCCGCCGGGATTAAGCCGGCCTGGCGGTGCAACAAATTCAGCATCGCCACACTGTTACTGATCGTGGCCGGGGCCCGCCCGTTGTCATGCAGCTCCAGCAGGTAATCCCGCAGGGAGTCCGGGTCCACCGGCAGATAAGGGCGCCCCTTGGCCACACACCAGCGGCCCCATTGGCGCAAGACCTTGGTCAACTGTAGCCAGGTGTTGTCCGCAAACGCCTCTTTGTCCTTGATAAACGCATTCAGATTCCTGAGGATTTCCTCATTCAGATCCGGGTTATCGGGGATCAGGGCCGCATCGCGACCCACCCGCGCCAGTCCGCCTGCCATAAAAAACCTCTCTGTCTGTTGGTCGCGCTACGTGAAAAGTCGGGCACTGTGCCCCACAAAACGTCGCAGATTTCACGTAGACGCATCATTCATTAAAACCGCCTGCAACTCATCACTGCAGTAACGATATTCGGCTGTTATCAATAAAGAGCCCTCTTAGTGATGATCACGACGGTAACTCTCACCCCCTCCGGGACGCACGTCTCGTGCCGATCCTCAGTCTAGCACAGTCAGAGTGGGATAACGCTAATTTATCCCACCCTGATAGGTTCAGGCCCGGCTTGAGAAACGTTGAACCGTTTTTATTTCGCCGGGTGGCCCAACACCCTGCAATAGGTACGAGCCCTAAAGGTTAGTTTCCAACTGGTTGGTAACTTATTGGTGTCAATCCGGCGTGACGAACCGCGTTCAGTTTACAACGTGATTGTCACTCTCAGGTTTTGACCAACGGGAAAGCGCGGCCTGTAGGCCGATCCAGTTAACCCCTTAACCTTGGTGACTATTTTGTCCTGCCACCGCGGCGGATTGGGGTGATCTAGACCGTCCGGTTTTTCGGTTCAGCTAACTATGCCTCACTTATTTATGAAAAAACACAATGACGTAATGCAGAAAAAAATGAAAAAAGATAATGAGGAATAATGATATTAAAATAACTGAGAACAGCGAGAGAATAACGACAAAAACAGCACTTAATTTAAACTATTCTTTATAATCATTTCTGTTTTTTGATTGAATGCTCATCTGTTTTTTATTTGGTTTTTTTTCCAAAATAGAAAATAATGTGAGCAAAAATGAGACAATCATCAATATAGTGGGTGATACACTAAATAGTATTTCATAATGCTGCTACACATAGTGCCTTCAACCATTTGAATACAAATGGCTTACGTTATACAAGGTGTAGCACTATTTTGGAATGTTATTTAGGAAAGATCAGCTTACCTAATATTAAAATCAAAAGTAAACCACCTAAAAATATATTAATAATACATAGGGCAATGCTTTTGTTATTCATTCTATAATATCCACAATTCTTTCTACGATACCAAACAGCGCCACTACGAGAGAAAATAACCATATTTTATCTTTTTGTAATAACTAACGATAATAATGGCTAATAAAGATAAAACAACCAACCAAATAATATTCAACATTTTAAAATCCCTTCCCAAATTGATGACATAATTAATTATACACCCTAAGTTGTTGTGGCACCTTAATTTTAGGGTTCTGTTGCATTAACAAAGAAAGGTCATGACTTCAAAGCGTTAATTTGATATTCTTGTATTTTTTAATGGGATATCATCATGACTGTTACGATAGAAGTGACTTGTCGATATTGCGACCAAGCTGAACCTGTACGCAAACACGGAACAGGTAAGGCTGGCTTCCCTCGCTACTATTGCAAAGACTGCCAAAGAACCTTTCAACTCAACTATTGTTACAACGGCCATAAACCGGGTATGAAAGAAAAAATTGTGGATATGGCCATGAATGGCTCTGGCGTGAGAGACACAGGCCGTGTGTTAGGTCTCGGTATCAATACGGTGATGCGGACATTAAAAAACTCTCGCCAAAACAAGTAACATCGCGACAGATCGCTTATGACGATGTCACACTTATCTGTGAATTGGATGAGCAAGGGTCTTTTGTAGGCAATAAAAAACAATGTCATTGGCTTTGGTATACTTTTGATACGATAAGGAAACAAGTCATCGCCCATGTCTTTGGCCCCCGAACGGATGCAACCTGCCGAAAATTGCTCAACTTATTAGCGCCTTTTAATATTCGTTTCATCACGACCGATAACTGGGGAAGTTATGCCAGAGAAGGGGTGCCGGAAAAGCCTCTGGTAGGCAAAATTTTTACCCAACGTATAGAGCGGCATAATCTCAATCTGCGAATTCATATCAAGAGGTTGGCAAGAAGAACAATTTGTTACTCACGTTCAATGGAAATCCACGAAAAACTCATTGGCGCATATATTGAAAAACATCATTACAACCCTTTGGAGTCATGACCTGATAGGAATATCATAAAAACAAATCCTCCCCTACCAATTTTTATCTCAAAGGATAAGGTTGGATTAGGACTATTTAAAACATCATTAAACAACTTATTTAAGTTTGTAAGATTAAACATTCAATCACCACATGAGTTATTAGAGAATTTGAATTTATTTTTCATAGCATTAAATCAGTTCCTTAAATCTAATCCACTAACTGGCTGTTGATTAAACTTAAATTCTTTTCCTAAGTTAGTGATCTGTTGTTTGGTTCCCATTCCATCGAAAAGCTCCAAAAAATTCCTGTACGGGCTGAAACTAAACTTTAGAGACAGAAAAAATGAGCATTTAGAACCAAAAGAGATGATTTTTTTCATTTGCAATTAATGTAAGCCGAAAAATAGGTTTTGATAGGTTAGTTTACAAATTTAGAAAGGGCTAACAGGTCCCTATTTTGTCCCTATTAAAAGGGGTAGACCCAACAGTCGTGTCACTAGCCGCCACTTAGTGAATATGGATCAGAATTGTAAATGGGTGGACTATATAAGTTTTGCTTGAAAGGTGACTGATCCCCGCCCGCACTGGGCGAGGTTTTACGGCTAATTTTGTTAACGGACGTATCTACTTATCTCATTCTCAAGAGCTTTATTCACCACAGCATTGATGGTCAAACCGCTTTCATCCGCGATTTCTGCAAGATGACGGTGCATCTCAGGATGAACCCTCACATTAAATGAGCCTTTAAACGGAGTATCCGGTTTTTTATTCAATTCCTGGCAGTCTTCGAGATACAGCTCAATGGATTTTTTGAATTCATCTTCTAGTTCTTTAATTGTCGTCGCTTGATAAGTGACTAAATCACGGATATATGCCAGCTTTCCGAAAAGATAATTATCCTCGACATCAAATTCAATCGTTCCGATATAACCTTTATAAGTAAGGTGTTTCATAGCAAACCTACCTCTTTTAATGTGTCTTTCACCGCTTTAAGTGTCCCGCCCTTAATATAATTTTCAGGATGTGGGCGATGCATCATAATGGTGTGATTGATTTCCTTGTTGTAAAAGCGTACCCGTGAACCCTGCATTTCTTTTTTTTCATAGCCCAGCTGATTAAGTAATGACACCAGTTCTGACCATGCAAATGTTTTTCGGCTCAGTAAAAATGTCTCTTTCAATTTGTCCAGCTTACCCATTAGTACGCCCTCCTTTTGTGACTAATTTTAGTTGCAAAGGTCTGGGAGGTCAAGATCCTGAACTCAATCTTTTTACTTATAGTTTGAACATTATCTGATAATGACTCTATTCCTCAGCTAATAGCGTTTCTTCCTCTAGACCATTAGTAGACTCGTGATCACATTTTCCGGTTCTGTCGCATTAACAGAGAGATCGCGAGCAAAATCATCTTGAGTGATTTTTACGCAGTGAGTTGATAGAAAAAAGCGGCAGGTGAAATTGGGTATTCCGGTTCTTGTGGGTATTGTCCCTTACGCAACATACTGACCCGTTCAATCCCGGCTAACAGGGTCTGAGTCCCCCTAAAGTTTTTGAATCCCAGCATAGGACGTGTTCGCCGTTTGACGTTGCGATGATCCTGTTCAATCAGGTTATTAAGGTACTTATTCTGTCTGATATTAATCGGCTTATTTTTCGGTTTTTCTTTGTTTATTTCGTCCAATGCCGCTTTATTGGCACCGCTTTTATCAAGAGTTACCACGTCAGGTTGTCCAAGTTGACGCATCGCCTTTTTGAAGAAACGCAATGCCGCTTTTTTATCCCGATGGGCGGTCAGCAAAAATTCAACCGTATTACCATCTGAGTCTACAGCCCGGTAGAGGTAACGCCGGTTCTGTCGCATTAACGACGGCAAATTAGCAAAAATTGCGGTGATTATTTTTTAGGCGAGCAGTAGATAGAAGTATTCCGCGGGAGAAATCGAGATCCCGTACTGTTGCACATACTGACCTTTGCTGAGCATGCAAAGCAATTCTATACCCGCCAGCAGGGTCTGTGCCCGCCGAAAATTTTTGAACCCCAGCATCAGGCGGATACGCCGTTTAATCCGCCGATGATCCTGCTCTATCAGGTTATTCAGGTATTTGCTTTGCCGAATTTTGATACGATTTTTCTTCGGCTTGCCCGCATTGAGGCCAGCCAGCGCCGCTTTGTTGGCACCGCTTTTATCAAGAGTTACCCCGTCAGGTTGTCCATGTTGACGAATGCCCTTGTTGAAAAAGCGACGGGCGGCATCGGCATCCCGGTTGGCGGTCAACAGGAAGTCTACCGTATTGCCGGCCGAATCCACCGCCCGGTAAAGATAGCGCCACTGGCCTTTAATTTTGATAGAGGTTGGCTAGGCGTAAGGATTCGTGCGTAAATGTGTAAGATCGTGCTCTAGCCCTTGCCATATCTACGTTGCCAAAATCTAACTTCATATAACTGGCAGTATCAATATATGAGTTTATGGTCGCCAACACGGAAGTAATGAGTTGCCAGGCTTATCGACCACAATAGCTACACTCTGTTTCGCCCTTGTGACTGCTACATAAAAACTTGCCGCGGGCCCAGGTCCCAGAGGATCACCTGTTTGAATAAACTTGAGAATCCCTGCCGTAGGCACGATTAGTACCCGCTCATGTGTTGAACCCTTGGAAATTTTAAAATTCATGAAGTTAAGATAAAATTCTTTTCCTGAGCTGGCCGTATTCCGCAAACACTGAGGTTGATATTTTGCAACATAATCGGCAACGTACCTTTTAGGCACAAGGAATACACCATCATGACCTGTGACTATCTCGTTCCTAGAGTCAGTTGTAGGAAACAGCCAGCTTTTATCAAAAATAGTGTCAGAGAATGCAGCAATATTGGGATGGCAACGCCATGTCGTGGCACTCTCTGTAATATTTATTAGTCCTTTGGCTTGGCGTTCACGAAACCATGTTATTACTTCTGCATAAGCGTATTTTTTATTTTTTGAGCTGCGTGGATTAGTCGAGAGTACAGATTGGCGAATATCGCCAACCATTCGAATATCAACCGATGAGCTAAGACACACATCGATAATTTCCCAATCATGACTGCTAAGATCTTGTACTTCGTCGATCAGAATTTCATCATATAAACATTCCAGTCTATGTATTAACGCTCCTTCACTTTCTGAAACAAGTTCGTGAGCAAGACGACCAAGCTCACATGCATAAACTGCTCCGCTTGAATCTAAAAACCGGTTAACCCCTCTAGCCTTCATCATTGGCCTACCATCAAAGTTGAACCCAAGAACGCGTTTGCTCGGAAATTTAAATGGTAGGAAAGGTTTGGCGAAATGGCGAAGTAGAAATGTATACCAACCCATTACTTCTATTGCTGTATGATCACCTGCAGAGTTTGCCAGACGACGACTTAACTCATCTTGGTTCGTTTTAGTATATGTCACTACCAATGCCCGCCGAGTTTTTGGCAAACAGGTGCAATGATCAACGATTCCTTGAGTTTTACGAGAACCTGCAACAGCAAGTGTTAGATAGTTAGCCATGAATGAACCTTGCAGCATCTTGCATATAATCGGGAGGAGTAATGCTTTGAGAAGCACTTGCAATGCGAAGTGCAGTTTCCGTTTTTTCCCGATTCATCCATATTGTTAAATCTGCAGCTTGAGTTATTCCCAAAATTGCCCGAATGCTAGTTTCACTATTGTGGTGTACCAGCTGAGGTTCAAGGGTTGTCCCACTTTCCACGCTGCCAATAAAAAGCTCTCTTCGACCCGCAGCAAGCCAATTTGCTACTGGCTCACGTAATAAAATAGGGTCAATGCCATCATTATCTCGGAGAACTGCCACATTTTTGTCGAGCGCTGCGCATAATTCTAAACAACGGCCTAAAGATAAGCCTCGCATACTAATAACATCAACGCCAAACTCCATTGGGCGCTTTCCATATAGGTCCTGAAAAATTCGTTCAAATACAATCTCATCAGAGGGCCCCTCGACGAGGACAACTTTATTTGCCAATGCCATTCTAAGAGTGTCATATCCTGGAAGCTTCTGAAAATATGATACTGTATCAGGATCCAGCTCAGATATTTTACTCACGGAGTCGTGCCCAATAAGTAGCAGGGAACCCAGCCCTAGCCTATTGAGTACAAAGGTGCTGTGAGTTGTGATGAATAATTGTTGTTGTTCACCTGCTAGAGTTTCTAGGCGAGACAAAAGAATCGTCAGACTTGTATGAGAAAGGTGATTTTCAGGTTCTTCAATCATCACAAAATTTGCCTGCCCTGAGTGACGACTCATTGCTAGTGATATCTTAATTGATGCCTGTTGGCCCTGCCCTGACATTGAGAATGGGACGTTATTGACATGTGGAGTAACGGCCGCTTCCCATGAGGTTCGTGAACTTTGATCCATTGCTAAAGCAATTGACTGATCATATAAAGATGCATGTAGTGTACCTATGCGTTTGTTTACATCCTCTAGCGCAGTATCGGACATTGACGCTTTTATTTCTCGATATAAAAGAGAAATTGAGGC
Organism: Xenorhabdus sp. TS4; assembly: GCF_014467265.1. Classification (NCBI taxonomy): domain Bacteria; kingdom Pseudomonadati; phylum Pseudomonadota; class Gammaproteobacteria; order Enterobacterales; family Morganellaceae; genus Xenorhabdus; species Xenorhabdus sp. TS4. The sequence continues at coordinate 8,407 of NZ_NKHQ01000022.1, forward strand.
TTTCTCGGCAGGTTCAAGGTGATCACTAAGGATCTGGCGTAGATGAAAGTCGATACCAGATGACGAGCGGACTGTTCGGGAGTCAATTATCGCAGTCACAAGTTGTTTTGGTCGATTGGTGAGCTTGTTGTCTGCAAAAGAACGCCAGTCCACAGAATAATATTCAACTGGAAGTAATGGCGAAGGGTTTTTCATCCATTCATCTAATTCGTCAGCGTATTCTGGGTTAGGAATAATATTTAACGACACACCAGGACAAGCATTTGTTGGCACATCACTGTTAATTGCCCCGCACAATATCTGTAATTCAGATCTATTCTCAAAGAAAAGTTCAATACGAATTTCAGGTAAAGCTACACGTTGACCGCAAGCACGCTTATGTAAAAACTCTGAAATTAAGTTAGTATTAAACCAGTATGAATTGAGTTCTTCGGATGCACTCCGTCCATTAATTCTTCCTGTTAACGCAAGAGTAATGGCTTCCATGAGTGTTGACTTTCCAGCTTCGTTTCCCCCCACAATAATATTCATTCTTGGATTAGGCGTTAGCATGAGTTCTTTATAGATCCGATAGCCATGTATTTTTATCTTTGTTATCATCGTAAATTACCCTTTAAATTAACGATATTAGAGTCCGCTATTTTTAATTAACATACTTTCAACTTTTTCTCGTTCTCGTTTGACTATTGCCATCACAGTATTTTTGCTCAAGTCTAACTGCCGCCCAATTTGTCTGTAGGAACAACCTTCAGCTATAAGAGCTAATACTTTAGGTGTTAGCTTCTCTGATTTTATCCGCTGCCCAGGCCTTCGCCCAAAAATGACGCCCCTGGCTTGCGCTGCCTGGACACCAGACCGGACACGTTCCCTCAGTAAATCCCGTTCAAATTCGGCAAAGCCTGACATCAGGGTAGCAATCAGCTTTCCCTGTGGAGTGGATAAATCAAACTGTAAGCCTGTTTGGGCAATAAGTCCGACGCCCCAGGATTGCAGGTCATTCAGTGTATGAAACAAATCCAGCGTCGAGCGGCTCCACCGGGTCAGTTCCGTCACCAGAACCAGGTCAATTTTTCTAGCCTGCGCCATATTCAAAATTTTTTGACGTTGCTGGCGATCGCTTTTACTACCGGAGGCAGTTTCTTTCCAGATACCGGCTATGGTATAGCCAGCTTTACCGGCCAGCGCGAGAAGCTCCGTTTCCTGACGCTGACAATCCTGATCGCCCGTCGACACGCGGCAATATATCGCTGCAATCTGTCCCAATTGAACCCTCCTCACAAAACTGGCCTGCAACCCGCATTCCAGCGTGACAGAATGGCGGTACTTTTATAGATTACTTTAAATGATACACGGAAGACCCTTTTCGACAAGGAGTCAAAACACGTGCAACCCCACGATACGGCTTACCCCCGGTTCAAAAGTCGCCTGACGGCGTCAGAGCTGGAGCGGTTTTATACGCCAACTGAAGATGAACTGGCATTTTGTGCCACGGCGGCGCGTTCACCAACCACGCGTCTGGGTTTCGTCGTTTTGCTGAAAACGTTTCAACGGCTCGGATATTCTGTTCTGTCCAGCCAGGTTCCTGAGCCACTCATCAGACATATCGCTCAGTCCATCAGGCGTAATGCCGACCTCAGAAATTTAAACCACTATGATAAATCGGAAGCCCGGCGAAAACATGTCGGTATAATACGTCGCTTTCTCGATGTAAATCCGTTCTCTGCAACAGGTAAATCGCTACTTAGAAACACATTCATCGATGCCGCACTGATTAAGGAAGATGTCGCTGATATTATCAATGTGGGCATTGAAGTACTGATACGCCACCGCTATGAATTACCCGCCTTTGATTCTCTGGTACGGACTGCCCGCTCAGCGCGTGCAGAGGCTAATCAGGCACTGTATTCGCAAGTGCAGACTGCGGTAGGTGAAGAGGGGGCCGCCTTTCTTGACGCTCTGTTTATCGTCGGGGACGATCCCAGGCGGGTTAGTGCCTGGAATGACCTGAAGCAAGACCCGGCCAGACCTACCGTTTATGGTATGAGAGATTTGTTGGCTCGCTTTAAGCTTTTAACTGATCTGGCGGGTTACAACCGGGCGCTTAAAACCATTCCTGTCGTCAAAGTCAGCCAGTGGGCGCTGGAAGGCAATGCGCTCGATGCTGCCAGTATGGCAGATCTGGTGCCTGCAAGACGGTATGCGATAACACTGGCGGTGATCCAGCAACGTCTCGGCGTGGTAACGGATGACTTATGCGATATTTTCTGTAAACAAATGAATAAGGTATCCCGCGTAGCAGAGGCTGAATTACAACAGTATCTTGATGATAACCAGGGGAAAACTGACGAGATCCTCCGCCGCTATGCTTTACTTAACACCGTACTTCATTCGACTGAATCTGCAGATAATCAGTTAAAGATAATTCGTGAAACGGTATCTTCCCGCCCTGACTTGTATGAATTTTCACGTCTTCATATTGAGTTCGGCGGCAAGAACGAATGCCGGTTTATGCTGAAGGCGTTCAGTCAGCGTCGGGCTGAATTATTACGCATTCTGTCTACGCTGAATTTTGTCTCAACCAGTCAGGATACAAGCTTCGAACGGGCTTTGGCATTGATGTTGTTGCAACGCCGAGGTCGCACTGAGTGGATCACACTGAAAAAAGGAACGGAAAGCGATCTCAGTTTATCTGACCTTTCGTGGGTTCCTGATAAATGGTGGAAATTAATCACAGGCGATCAGCAAAGAAAAGCACCTGAACAGCTTTCTCGCCGGCAATTTGAGGTCTGTGTCTGTACGCAGATGGTCCGCGAATTGAAATCAGGTGATCTGTGCGTGACAGGCGCGAACGTTTACTCCGATTACCGTGATGAGCTGGTCCCTCTAACGGAGTGTGCCGAAACCCGGGATACCTATGGTCAGGAAGTGGGCCTGCCTCTTGAAACCGACGCCTTCATTGAGCATGTTCAGGATCTCCTGATCACTGCGGCTCAAAAAGCAGATAATTTCTATCCGGATAATCCCTTTTTCCAGATTATTAATGGTCGCCCCAAGCTGGCTACGTTAAAGAAAAAGCCCATTCCTGATGGGTTTAAGGCGCTGGATGCCGCCGTCGGAAAAAAACTTAATAAACTGGGACTGTCTTTGCTGGATATCATTTCTGATACCACCCAGTGGCTTCACTGGGATAAGCATATTGGCCCACTGAGTGGACATAAGGGAAAATTAAAAAAATCGACGCGCAGAAAAATCATCACAACCTTTGCTTATGCCACAGGCCTTGGTCCAATGCAGACATCCCGTACTATCGCCGATATCAGCGCCCGACAAATTTCGTTTGTTGACCAGCGGCAGGTGACGACGGAAAAGCTGGAAGCGGCAACAGTTGACATAATTAATGGTTATAACCAGTTCCAGTTGCCCCGGTATTGGGGAGAGACAAAACGTGCTGCTGCAGACGGAACTCAGTGGAATCTGTATGAAAACAACCTGTTATCCGAACGGCATATTCGCTACGGAGGTTATGGAGGCATTGCTTATTATCACGTCAGTGATACTTATATTGCCTTATTTTCACATTTTATTCCGTGCGGTGCGTGGGAAGCAATCTACATTCTGGATGGGCTCACCAAAAATAAGTCAAATATTCAGCCCGATATTTTACACGGTGATACACAGGCGCAGAGCGCCCCTGTTTACGGGCTGGCTTTCCTGTTAGGTATTAAACTGATGCCCAGAGTTCGGAACTGGAAAGATTTGAAATGGTTTAAAGCTACACCAGATGAAATTTATCAGCATATCGAGACACTATTCAGTAAAGAGGTCATAGACTGGGCGCTGATTTCCTGCCACTTACCCGATATGTTGCAGGTTGCCCAATCCATCAGGGCTGGGCGGCTTTCGCCTTCAACTATTCTGCGAAAACTGGGCACTGCCAGTCGGAAAAACAAACTGTACTTTGCATTTCGCGAACTTGGTCGGGTGATCAGAACGCTGTTCCTGCTGGAATATATTGGTGATGACGAACTGCGCCGTGTTATTCAGGCAGCGCAAAACAAATGTGAAGGATTTAACCAGTTCACCCAATGGGTTCATTTTGGGGCCGATAAAATCACGGATAACGTACGTGATGAACAGCTGAAGGTAATAAAATATAATCATTTGGTCGCTAACCTTGTGATTTTTCACAATTGCCAGACGCTTACACAGGTTCTGAAAGAGCTGGAAGCTGAGGGGATGGTTTTAACCCCCGAACTTCTGGCCACATTTAGCCCGTACCGTACACATCATATCAATCGCTTTGGTTTATCCGAGGTAAAAGAGCGTCATCCCCCACCTGCTAGCTATGACATTAAATTCTGACAGAGCAGATGGGGCAAGGGCTTACAGGCGATCTTACACATTTACGTACGAATCCTTACGCCTAGCCATTTAATTGCGCTATAAAATACGCCTGAGGATTAAGCGTCCCCTGAAAAAGTTGAGTAATTGCTGGACGAAAATATTCAACCTCTTTGAAATACTCAAGCGTTGTTTTTTCTATGTGAGAAGCACCAAGGAAATACCCCTCTACTCCATCTATTCCGTCACCATATCGGGGTTTTCTTGCTGTAGATAACCAAAAATTATCAATGATTTTTTGTCGTTGTTCCCACGGTAAGAAATGACGGATTCGACATGCTGCAAGATGACCATCCAGAAGAGCATCAACAGCACTTTTTTCTATGCGGCCTTCAGTTTCATGTATAACAAATTCTGACTCTTCCAGCTTCACTCCTGAGAGTGATAAATTTTTGTGCGTCATGACTATTCCTTCAATATATTAAATTATATTTCGTTTAATTTATTTTTGGTTATTTTGGAATTCTCGCTTTTATCTCTTGAGTTTTATGTAACATTTTCCGTTTCCTATGCAAAAAGCCTACAATTGCAGGAACAGGACTTACTATTCTCTCCTGTTCTTTAAACTTAGAAGCATATCTTTCCCGCAATTTAGGCAGAAGACTCCAGTGTGTGCTACCTGAAATATGGTGTTCTTGATGGTGACCATCATTAAATGTTAATAAATTGTACAATCTCCCATAATAACTGACTGAATTGGAAAATTGATTTTCTGGATTTGCTCCATAATGTTCATAATAGTTTTGAATATTAACAAAAATAAAAGCGACTAATAACGATGGTAAATAACAAAGCAATGTCCATTGCCAAGATAAGATAAAGAAAAAAACTAGTCCAACAAACATAGCAAGCCGATCCAAACGCAATTGGATAAGTTCTTTCTTCTTATTAATTTCAATTTTTGAAATTAATTTTTCAAAACCACGATCATATTGACTGAAAGGTTTTCTCCATGAAAACATTGCCCATAACATATGAGGAATTATTTTATAAAGGGTATTGAATCCACCTAAGATAGCATAATTCAATAATGTATTATGTTTCCCATCTTTACCACCCAAAAATGTTGACGAACTATCCTGAATAGGATCACTATTATCATTATGATATTTATGGTGATTTCTAACATGTGTAAATTTATAAGCTTGGATTGATTGCCCTATATTGATAGAGTTGAGCATAGAAACAAAACCATTCATAGTTGGCGATATAAACCATGGCGTATGACTAAAGAAATGTGAAATCACTATAATATTGTATGTGGCTATAAATGAAAGAATAGCCATATTAAATAGCCAATTTGAAATTGAAAAACCACTCCAATATAATGCCAACATTATACTTACAATGATATTTAACAAGCTAAAAATAAACATGATGGAATCTTTAGTGGAATATTTCCAGATTTTCATATTTACCTCATTGTGAAAATTTCAACAATGAATATACTTTGACATTAATACTTAATTGTAAAAAATATGATGATTTATTTTTCAATATATTCACTGTCAATGATTTTTTATTAGGGGTTTGTTGATTATTAAAAATAAGATTGCAAACTGCCTCGGCGCCTGACATCTAATGTTGCACAATGGAAAGAACCACCAAAGCTATTGAAGTTTCTGAAATTACAAGGGATAGGCGTGAACCCCCAACGTTTCATTGCGGCTATCATGGGTTCATCTTGCTTTTCTACGATCACTCGATTTTCATCCAACATTAGGATATTCATATTAATCCATTTACTGGTCATATATAAAGGATGAGAATCTGGAATAATCGGTTTTGGTGCATGTAATACGTCCCAGCCTTTAAATAACTCTGGAATTTTCGATACTTTTTCAGGGTTAATCAGTAACTTCCCTGGTGCAATAGGAACAAAAGTTGCGTCAATATGCATTGGGTTTGGATCATCAAATTCAAAAACATGTATACGATATTCATCTCCAATATGTCTTCTTAGCCATTCAATTCCAAAATCATTTGTTACATGGCTTTTCTGAGCAATTATATCTCTGCCACAACGATAAAAATCAGCCGCGTCAAAAGTGGGTTCAAACTCTGTTATTGCAAGAACGAATTTTTGTTGTTCTATACTCTCTTTTTCCCAATTAAAATTATATTGTTCATCAGTCAATTGCGGTTTAGGGGCAGCACTCCATTTAGCACCAGCCTTAAAATATTCTTTCAGCAAAGATTTATAGGCCGATGCTTCAAAATAACGAGAACGCCATGCCAATGGGCATTCGATAATATTATCACCAATAACAAAAAGTATATCCCTAGGCATGGCACAATATAATCCTGTACTTGCCCATCCTGGTGCACCGAATACTTGTGATTGATCTTGAGCATCAGGACGACGAACTTTGACTCCTTCACTTGCAAGAATATGAACAAATTCTTCTAACTCTCTAGAAGCTGCTTCAATACGTTCTTTAGGAAAAGAACGTCCCGCATTCCTTTGGAAATTAACAACCTGATTATCTGGTAATACAGGTTCTAGTGCCATATGCCATGTAGGAAACCTGGCACCATCAACAATACCAACAATCACTTCTTCAAGTGGATCCCACTCGGTAAATGCATTGACGGGTGACTTAGGTGATTCTAAATGAGATAATTTTTTCATGTTGCCCCCCATTTTGTTATTTAATGTTATTCATTATTTCCGCCTGTTGAGATTAATCAAATTTTAAAAATTAGCAACTCTGGTGATCTTTAGTTATTTTATTATTGTTAGCCTGCAACATAATAATCCATATAAATAGTAATGATTTTAGTCATTTGAATTTATTTGAGATTATTAATTTCATTTGCTTTTTTTTACGAAAAACCAGAGCCAAACCGGTTATTATCGCGAACATCCCAATGATACTTAAAATAGATAACGCATTACCTAAAAATAAGTAATCCATTATTGCTGTTACCCCTGGAACAAGGTAAAACAAACTAGTGACATTAACTAAATTACCTGTTCTGATAAGTCTATAAAGTAATAATTGAGCTACTACAGAAATCACTAAACCAAGCCATAATGCAGGTACAATAAAACCAATGACAGGTTCAATATGGAAGGGTTTGAAAGGTATAAATAACAGGCAAAGCAATAAACTTACACCATATTGTAATGGTAATACTTCGGAGGGCGCTTGCTGGATTTGTTTCTGAAAGATGGCTCCGATGCTCATACAAGTCAGTGCAGCTAAAGCAAAAAAAGTCCCTGAAAAAGAAAACTTCGTCAAAACCAATCCTTGAAATACAACAAGCACTAATCCGATGAACGACAGGAACAATCCTATTAAACGGCGAGCTGTGAAATTTCTTTCCATCACCCAAAGTGTAATAATTGGCTGAATCCCCATTACCGTAGCCAAGATGCCGGGGGTTATTCCATTTTCTAACGCCAGAAAATAAAAAATCGAATATCCTCCAATGATCAATAATCCCACCGCAGCAACTTTATTCCTACTTCCATAAGCTGGAAGGAAACGTTTTTTGAACATGCATAATGCTAACAAAAATAGAAATGCAATCGCAAAACGCACGGCCAAAATAGCAAAAGAAGAACTATGATCCAATCCCCAACGAGAAAAGATTGCGCCACTACTCCATAATAAAACGAAAAGGGAAGTTGAACCGTAAGCACTCCAAAGTGTTGTTTTTGAGGCCATACAAATACACCTGTCATAGTTATTTAAGAAAGGTAAATAATTAACATTGAATGAAGCAATCTGTCGAACAATATTTATTTGCTCGCAAAAATAGAGCAGTATAACGGCGATCTTCCCTGTCAAAAATTCAGATTTCTGGCGGCATTTCTTAGACGTTCATCTCCACGTCGATCATACTTTTGGGTTGTCGTAATGCTTGAATGTCCCATCGCATCTTTGACTGTTACGATATCTTCACCATTGTCCAGCATGGCTGACGCAAAAGTCCTGCGCAGATCATGCGGGGCAAATTTTTCCAATCCGCTTTCTATTCTGCGTGTTTCAAGAATGTGATAGATGGCTTGATCTGATAAACGGTTATCAGTGACATCATCATGACGACGAATTCGGGTAAAAAGTGGGCCAGAATGATCTCCACGCACTTCATCTACCCAACGATTTAAACGTTCCCATGTTCCTTCCGGCATATAGGACAACCGCTCTTTATTACCTTTTCCCATCACTCTTAATGCTTGCTCGCGACGAATAATGTGCTTCATATCGAGTGAAACAATTTCTGAACGACGAAGCCCGCACCCCACAAGCACACCAATGATAGCTGCATCACGTAACCCTTTTGTGCTGATATCATTTTCGCAGGTAAAGAATAAAGTTTTTATTTCATAACGCTCAAGTGCCCTGCCCTTTGGCAATCGATTTCCTCTGACAGATCGCACCTGTTTTATATGTTGAAAATTGTCGGTGTCGAGTTGTTGCATTGACCATGCTTCCAACGCAACTCCTTTCAAGGCAGAAAGATAAATATTAATTGTTGCGGGAGCTTTACCCGAATCTGAAAGCATTTCCATAATTGCTTGAACATGGTGGCGACGAAGTGCTTGCCAAGTACAGTCTTGTACATTTTGGTATCCCAACATTTTTGCCACTATATCCAGAAATGATTTCATAGTTTGGCGACTGCGTTTTGAACCAAGGCTGACAAGATAGGCAATTGCGGGATTGTCATATATCTGTCTTCCCGCTGCTGGCAGCGACATCAGCATACCCTGTTCTTGTTGAGAATCGTTCGGCACAATCAATGATTGTTTATCTCTGTTATTTTCATGGTCGAACGGAACAGACATTTTCATTTTCCTTATGGTTTATTTTTGTTCAATTTGGAGGGGCTTTGATAGTTGCGCTCTGTAAAAATTACGGCTAATTACCCACGCCATCTTATTCAATGAATCTTACTTTTTCAAATGTATATTTTAATAAGTAGAAGGGTTGTGATAAAAATCACTTAACTAATCACGCATAACCATTTGATATTGTTGTATTATTTTCAGATCACAAAAACTGCTGGGTCAGCGTAGTTTGTTTTGATTGTTTGTTTTGATTAGGAGATCAGCCTATTTTGGGGTAAAAATTATTTTACTCGCAGGGCAATTATCTGACTTGATGCTATATGTAATTGCACAGGTATAACAGTCCAGACTACAACCTTCCCCAGCCATCCATTGATTGCCGCCTGCATTTGGCGGGGATTTACAGGTAAGCACGGTCAGTATCACAAATACTTGAGTTGTTCATAGCAAGATCAACGAATTGTTCTTTTATACCCGCCTGACACGCTCGATAGGCGTATACGGCTGAAAAATCAACGCGGCAGTGCAATAAATCCCTCTTCTAGCCCATGGACCTCTATACCTTCTGGCATAGCTTCCCCAACGGTTATCTGACGGGATATAGCCTGACGTTTTAAATCCGGGCGCCAATTTATTGTTAATTGTCCATTGCTAGCGCGAGTTAGCGCTGCTTCTGGTACAACAATTCCTTGTTCATTGCGATAAATAACAATATTGACTTTGGCACTCATTCCAGGTCTGATGGGATGACTTTGATTCATGGATGAAGTCACTTTAATCACAACATCATAATAAATTGCTGATCCTGGTTTATCCGTACTCACGCTTTGCATCGCAATGGTTTCAATTTCTCCATCCAGAGGGTTCTCAGAAAACCCTTCACCACTGATTTTTACTGCCTGCCCTTCTTTAATTTTGGCGAGATCGGTTTCTTCTACCTGCGCCAGTACCTGATATTGGGTTGTGTCCATAATTTCCAGCAATGGCATCCCTTCGGTCACTCTAACTCCTGTCTGAATCGTCAAGAGTTTCTTACTTTCTCCCTGTGCAGCCCTAAGTATGACACCCGAAAATGGCGCTTTGATTTCTTTATGCAAGTATTGTTCTTGTAACGCCTGATAACGGCTTGTTGCATTCTGAAGCTCCATTTCTGCAACGCGCACGTTATTAATGCTTCCTTTTTGTCGAATGGATGCAAGATCGTCCTGTACTGAAGCAAGTTCCGTTAGTTGTCGGCGAAGTTGCTGCTGGAGGGTTTCCACTTCCATTTTTGGCACAATGCCCCGTGAAAACAGAGCTTGTGTTTTGGCGAGATTATTTTTTAGTTCTATAACCATGTGGTTTGCATTTTCGACATTTCTTCTGGCTCGGATGACCTCCTGGCTGTTCTCCCAGTCATGTAATTGGTCAACGATTGATGAGGCTTTGATCATTTCAACTTGCGCTTGCCGAAGATCAATATCAATCTTTCGGGTATCAAGCGTCACTAATGTCTGACCAGCTTTTACCCACTGTCCTTCTTTAACCAAAACTTGTTTGATAATTGCATCAAATGGAGCAGGTATAGTTTCAAGACGTGCAGATTGTAGATGGCCGACCAAACCAAGTCGTTTTTCTATAACAGCTCGTTTTACCTCAATCCATTGTACTGACTCCTGAGCTGGTGGTTGCTTTAAGGATAAAAAGGTAAAAAAACAAGCCGCCACAACAAGTATGCCAGCGATGGCCCATCGATAACGTTTAATCATTGAGTGTTATCTCCCAACTTTCCAGTGTTGTGCCAAGAAGGTGATCCAGTTCAGCCTGAGCATTGAGATACTGAATAAGTGTATTCAGGCGTGCATTTTCGGCATTTCTTAGGTCGGTTTCAAAACTCAGAACTTGAAAGTTGCTGGATAGGCCAGCCTGTAATTTTTCCTGTTCAATTTCGAGTTTTTTCTGAGAAAGTGAACTGGCTTTTATCGCTAATTGATATTCCTGCCAGCGTGATTCTGTATCACGGATTGCATTGATTATTTTTTGTTCCAAATTTGTTTTTGCCTCTTCCAGGTGTAAGGCTTGTTTCTGGACATTTACTTTAGCTTGAACTTCTGCTTGTTTCTGGGTCATATCTCCGATTGGAATATCCAGTTTTATACCTACAAAATTTTCCCAGTTTCGGGTTTCAGAAGATGATGAACGTTGCTGAGATACACCGCCAACCAATGATAAATCCCACAGCCGATTATTTCGGGCTTGCAATAATTGAATGTCTGCTGTTTTTGCAGAAAGTAATTGAATAAGGTAATCAGGCTGTTGTGCTTGCGCCTTTGCAATTGATTGTTCGATATTCAGACTTATATGCGTTCCTTTTAGCGTATCTGTAGCATAGATGGGAGTTTTATGGTTTAGAGCGAGTAACTTAAGTAATGCCAGCTTCGTGGAATGTACATTATTTTCTGCCTCTTTTGCCGAAAGCTCCTGCATGGCCAGATCAGCCTGCGTTTGTATTATATCTGTCTGGGCCATCCTGCCTGCATCAATCAACTCTTTATTAATCTCGACTAATTTTTGCATACGCTTAAGGGAAGCGACTGATAATGATTGTTGCTCCTGAGCACGGAGTAACGCATGGTATGCGAAGATAATTTGCGTGATTGAATCGGAAATAGTCGCTTTTAAATTCAGTCGATTGATTTGTTCCTGGAGTTTAGCCAATAAGATCGGAGCATTATTAACATCGGTTCCTGCTCCTCGTAAGAGAGGCTGTATCACAGTAATACTTGCACCATCATTGTGAAAGTTATTTACCCTAGATCTCGTGTTTTCACGAGTCCAAGAAAGAGTAAAACTCGTTCCCAAAGGAGTAAGCAGTGTGGCATTCGGGGAAAGTTCAGTTTTCCTGAAAGTTGCATCCTGATTTTTGCCCGCAGTGTAACGCCCGCTTAGCTGTAGCTTTGGTGTAAATCGATCTTCTGCCACCCGTAAATCAAATTTCTGGGCGATACGATCCAGATAAACACTACGTATCGCATAGTTATTTCTTAAACCAAGCGATATTGCATCACTTAACGACAAGCCTATAGCCTCTCCTGAGGCTTCCCACCGCAAACTGTAATCAGGTTTTCGTTCCTGTTCAGATACAGGCAGTCCTGTTTGAGGAAAAAGGAGAAACAAGGTCAGAGAGCCATAAAGAAAATATTTTTTAATCATCACGTAATGCCTGTACGGGTTCCATTTGAGAGGCTTTATGTGCGGGATAAAAACCGGAGATAAGTCCCGCCATGATTGAACTACCTATCCCTAGAGGAATAGATAAAGGGGCTAAAGAAAATGACCAGCCAGAATAAAGGACAAAAAGAAAGGAGACGATAATACCTGTCAGTGTACCAAGGATTGCACCGGCTAAAGTCAATGCAGCGGCTTCATACAAAAAAAGGCGCCGGATATCCTGAGTTCTTGCGCCTAAAGCCATACGTAACCCGATCTCTTTTCGTCGGGCTGAAACGTTCATCAACATCACATTTGAAATTGCAATGCCGCCGGTAAGCAGCGAAATTCCCGCCAACCCGATCAACATAAAAGAAAAGGTTTTACTTTGTTCTGTCTGCCCTTTCAGTAATTGCTGGGCTACCCGAACATCAATATCAACCGCCGGAAACTTGTGTTTGAGCAACGCCAATAAATCCTTCGCATCGCTCTCTGTGGTTGCGGTCGTTATAGTGCGAGCGATGATGCCATTCAGATCGGTATTAGGTGAGATTTTCCGCATGGCATTGATAGGTGCAATCATCACCGAATCCAACGAAAAAGGAAAGATAGGGTTTTGCCCTTTTATATCGAAAATGCCAATCACGGTGTATAAATAATTGCCAAGCTGAATCTGCTTGCCAAGTATACGGGATGGCTCCCCTTCACCAAGGGTAACGGCGACTTCATTACCAATAACCACATAAGGAGAGTGCTGATCATAATCAGTGATAAATCGGCCATAACGAAGTCGCAATTGCATGACTTCTTCAAGTTCCGCAGAGGAGCCTATCATGGTAAACGTTTCTGTTTTTCCGTTATAGCGCCCAGGAGAAGGATAATAGATCCAGGGGGCGGCGGAAGATAAACCAGGAATCGCTGTTGTCAGGTCGGCCATTTTAATTGACTGATTATCAACGCCATGATTATAGGAGTTCAAGTCTGCTGTAATGACATTGATATCAAGCCCGCTGAACATCTTCAACGCAGCAAGTGTAGCGTTATGTCCGGTATTAACAAATGCCACAACAGAAGCGCAACCAATAGCAATACCCGATAAAGCAAGTAGAGTACTTCTCCCCGTTGCCATTAAATTACGCCAGGCTTCTCTCCAGATCATTAATATCGACATGCCATAGTTGCTATCATGCATGTATTGTCATCCCTCTGGTTTCATGCAACTGACCGTCAATGATGCGTAATTCACGCTGCATATGGTTCGCAACCATAGCATCATGGGTTATTACGACCAGCGTCATCGCTTTGTCTGTATGAAGAGAAGAAAGTAGCAATAAAATTTCTTCTGCTGTTTGTCGATCCAGATTGCCGGTAGGTTCATCAGCCAGTAGTAACGAGGGTTCTCCGGCCAATGCTCTGGCGAGTGCCACTCGTTGTCGCTGCCCGCCGGATAAGTCTGCGGGATAGTGAGCTGCACGATGTGATAGGCCAACCAAATGTAGTTTTTCTCTGGCAATTTTATAGGCTTGTGAGGCAGAAATACCGCGGTAAAGAAGCGGCAGGGCGACGTTCTCTGTCGCTGTCATTCCGGCTAATAAATGAAAACTTTGAAAAACAAAACCAATTTCTTTATTGCGCATTCTGGCTCTGAGGTCAGTATCTGCTGTTGACATATCAACACCACAAAGAAAATACTCACCTGAGGTGGGCTTATCCAGTAAGCCAAGGATATTCAATAAGGTGCTTTTACCTGAACCTGATGTTCCGACAATAGCACAGCTTTGACCAGCATAAATTTGTGCCGTTATATTTTTTAGAATCGGGACTTCCCCCTCTCCACCCTGTTGATAAACACGGGTTAATCGCTGCATATTGATAACCGGCGATATTGGTATTGTGGGATAAATCGAATTTATAGTATCCATTATTTTTATAATATCCCCTTGCTTTAATATCTATCTTTATAAAATAGATCCAATTTTCAACTTAATTAATAAGCGGATAATTAGATTGCATTAAATAAATATTGTTATTGTACATGACATTGCAATTACCAATAATTTATTCTCCTCATGAAAATAATAGCCAAATAATTATTGATCATAAATTATGATAATAGAGATTATATTTCTAATCCAGAATATAAAAATATAATCAGTTTTTAAATTTTGAAATTGCAATGTCATCAGGTGGTGATTTAGATTTAGTGTGCGTTATCAAATAAGACTTCATAAGTAATGTATTTAAATAGCAAATTCTAAAATATTACAGGAGAATGTTTATGTTTAAGAAATTATTGACGGTTGGGGCGTTGGCCGCAGGTGTTTTGTTGAGTAGTAATGCAATGGCATTAAGTAAATGTGAGAATGCAGAAAGACCAGTAAATATTGGTGGTAACCTGTATCAAATGTATGTTGTTAATCCTACAAGTAATTTTGCAAATTACTTTGAAAAGTATGGTATTAAATGGTATTTTAAAGGAAAAGTCGGACAAACTGGGGCGTGTGAATATAATGGAAAGACAGCCTATCAAGCTTATTATGAAGGAAGAAAATAAATTAATTCTCTAGAAAAAATTATTATAATGGTAATGCATTAGCATGCGAAAAATTATTTTTTTAGGAGAAATCATATAGTATTCTGGTATATTTGAGGTATGTAGTTAATCCTCAAGATGCTTTTGTTAATATATGTAATATGCGCTACATTCAATATATGAATGTAGCGCATTACATTTCAATTCTTATAAAAAAACTCCATTTACAGAGTAACACCAGATACCCAAACGATTTTGATGGCCGAACAGAGCTAATATTTTTTGGTCACACCAATTTTTTTGAACTGGGTCTAAGTAAAAGTTACACACCTATGACATCCTAGTTGATATTTTTGTAATATTGGATAAAAAATATTAAAAATCAATTAAATAAAAGAAAATTTCGTTCCACCCAGAATTTGGGGTAGTTAAGGAGACACATATATATGCAACGTCCTACTGTTTTGAAATTATCATTGCAACCGCACGAGAATGAAATTCATCATCAAGAAAGATTCAGGATGAAGTGGTTTTATAATAATCAAGGTGTTTCTTTTGTTAGCTATAATAATGAACAAATGAAGTGGCTTAATGAGGCAATGGAAGAAATAGAATCATCGTTGACAGGCCGTCAGTTGCTTCAGCGTATCGACGCAGCATTAAGAAGTAAACAGCTCAAGTTATCTATTCATCTCAGTACCCAGGATACAGGCGTTAAAGCACATAAAGATCATTACGCTGACAGTTATCTGGGAACGGGATCTGATTTTTATTGCAATCTTAGACAAAATAATCAAATGCGAGAGAACGAAAGGATAAGAGAAAATGCATGTATTGTATTTCATGAGCTGCTCCATGCTCTTCATAATCTAGAAGGAAGACGTCTCAAAAACAACGAGTTAGATCAAGGTTTCCACCCTCTCCTGCTTGAGGAAGCAAAAACAGTTGGCTTAGGGAAATACTCTGCTGAAAACCTTTCAGAAAACGCATTCAGATATGAAAAGGGATATCCCCGCAGAACCTTTTATCAACATTATAATGATATTACTATAAATGACGATGGTACTGTAAGAAAAGGACCAGGCAATCATATATCCAAATTACCACCTCTTTACTTTAAAAAGTAGATATTTAATCTTTGAAATGACTCATTATTATTTGATATCCCGTTAATACGACAGAACTGCAATAAGTACACCAACGCCTACATTTCAACTTCAATCAAGGAAAAGAGCTTCGTGTTATAACACGAAGCTCTTAGGATTTTGAGATTGTTTGAATTATAAAGCCCGAAGGATGGCTTCTACACTATCTTTCGCATCACCAAACAACATTTGAGTATTATCTTTAAAGAATAATGGATTTTGTACTCCGGCATATCCCGTATTCATCGAACGTTTAAATACGATGACATTTTGTGCTTTCCAAACCTCCAAAACTGGCATGCCAGCAATAAGGCTTGAAGGATCTTCCTGAGCGGCTGGGTTTACGGTGTCATTGGCTCCTATCACTAAAACCGTATCCGTTTCAGAAAAGTCGTCGTTAATTTCATCCATTTCCAAGACAATATCGTAAGGAACTTTAGCTTCAGCAAGTAATACGTTCATATGACCTGGCAACCGTCCCGCAACGGGGTGAATGCCAAAGCGAACATTTATGCCCTTCTCTCGTAATTTGGCTGTAATGTCATGCACAGGATACTGCGCTTGAGCAACTGCCATACCGTAGCCTGGAGTAATGATAACGGAAGTGGAATTTTTCAACAGTTCAGCGACATCTTCCGCAGTTGTTTCGCGGTACTCTCCTAGCTCTTGATCATCCCCTGAAGAACTGCCATCTGTACCGAAACCACCAGCAATGACACTGATAAAGGAACGGTTCATCGCCTTACACATAATATAAGAAAGGATTGCCCCCGAAGAACCCACTAAAGCGCCTGTGACGATCAACAAGTCATTACTTAACATGAAACCGGCTGCCGCAGCCGCCCAGCCTGAATATGAGTTCAGCATGGAAATAACGACCGGCATATCTGCACCGCCAATCGAGGCAACTAAATGCCAGCCAAAAGCGAGAGCGATAACTGTCATCACCAGTAAAGTGAAGACTTGCAAGCCAACACTTTCTGTTTTGATAAAGGTGAACATTAAGATCAAGGATACAACCAATGCTGCCAGATTAAGTTTGTGCCGATGTGGCAGCACCAATGGCTTGGATGAGATTTTCCCACGTAATTTACCAAATGCGACAACCGAGCCAGTGAAGGTTACAGCACCAATAAATACCCCAAGGAAAACTTCTGTCAGATGAATATTTTCCATAATGGAGCTGGCAAAATTCTCATGGGTGATAAAACTATTGAACCCAACCAGAACCGCCGCCAATCCGACAAAACTGTGCAGGATAGCCACCAATTCTGGCATTTCAGTCATCTCCACTTTTTTGGCAAGACGAATACCAATAACTGCCCCGATGACCATCGCTAAAATAATCCAGCCAATTTTGCCAGTATCAGGCCCTAAGATTGTGGCAACCAGCGCAATTGCCATACCAACGATACCAAAAATGTTACCGCGTCTGGCGCTTTCGTGGCGGGAAAGTCCGGCAAGGCTGAAAATGAACAAAATGGCGGCAACAATATAGGCTGCTGTCACTATTCCGTGCGATATTACTCCGTTCGACATAAGTTTTACCCCTTATCCTTTACGAAACATTTTCAGCATACGTTGAGTGACAGTAAAGCCACCAAAAATATTGATGCTGGCAATTAACACAGCAATGAATGAGAAGAAACTCACCCATCCCCCTTCACCAATTTGCAGTACAGCACCAACTACAATTATCCCTGAAATAGCGTTGGTGACGGACATTAATGGCGTATGCAACGAATGGCTGACATTCCAGACAACGTAATATCCCACCACACAGGACAAGGCAAAAACAGTAAAATGAGATAAGAATTCTTTCGGTGCAACATGTGCTAACCAGCCATACAAAATTATTACTAGCGCGAGCGCTCCATACTTCAGCCATGGAGATTTGGGCTTTTCTGCTGGTTTCTCCTCTTTTTTTACTGATGTCGGCTTGGTAGTTATTGATTGCGCTGAAACCTGGATAGGTGGAGCTGGCCATGTGATTTCACCTTGTTTAATGACAGTGACGCCACGTACAACAACATCATCAAAATCAATGATGATTTCTCCATTTTTTTCTTTGCACAGTAGTTTCAGCAAATTGACTAAGTTTGATCCATAGAGTTGTGATGATTGGGTGGGCAATCGGCTGGGCAGGTCGGTATAGCCAATAATTTTCACCCCATTTGCTGTAACGACAAGCTTATTGGCTTGCGTATATTCACAGTTACCGCCATTTTGGGCAGCCAGATCAACAATCACGCTACCAGGTTTCATGGAATCAACCATCTCTTTTGTGATAAGTCGTGGTGCCGGCTTCCCCGGAATCAATGCTGTTGTAACGATAATGTCTACTTCTTTTGCTTGTGCAGTAAACAGTTCCATTTCTGCTTTGATAAAAGCTTCTGACATTACTTTTGCATAACCGTCACCACTGCCTGCTTCTTCTTTAAAATTCAATTCTAAGAATTCAGCTCCCATGCTTTGAACTTGTTCTTTGACTTCCGGTCGTGTATCAAAAGCACGGACAATCGCACCCAAGCTACCGGCAGCGCCAATTGCCGCTAATCCGGCAACCCCCGCGCCAATAATCATGACCTTAGCTGGTGGTATTTTGCCTGCCGCTGTAATTTGCCCTGTGAAAAAACGACCAAATTCATGGGCGGATTCGACAATAGCGCGATAACCAGCAATATTTGCCATTGAACTGAGAGCATCTAAAGATTGTGCGCGGGAAATGCGTGGAACTGCGTCCATAGCAAGAACAGTTACCTTGCGTTCTGCTAATTTTTCTATTAATAGCGGATTTTGTGCTGGCCAAATAAAACTAATTAGTGTGGCACCTTCTTTCATTAAAGCAATTTCATCATCTTCAGGGGCGTTTACTTTTAAAATGATATCTGATTGCCAAACTTGATGGATTTCCGCTATATCAGCTCCTGCTTTTTTATAAGCAACATCATCAAAACTAGCAAGTTGCCCTGCTCCTGTCTCAACTGTGACGTTAAACCCCAATTTCTGCAATTGCTCCACGGTTGATGGTGTGGCAGCAACGCGTGCCTCATTGGAAAGTCGCTCTTTTGGTACACCAATACGCATAATGTTTCCTTCTTTAAGAATGAAATATTGCTGATTATTACCTTGTTGATGCCTATTTAACGATTAGATTGACTTTATTGCTGCTATCAGCAAAACCTATAAATAGAATACCAAATAGTAACTTAATGAAAATAATGTCAAAGAATTATCATAAAATCAGAAAAACAAAATGACCTTTTAATGTAAACAATTATTTAGATCGTATAACTTACTATATTTATTAAAATTCTTAGTGTCATCTACTAAAAGCTAGCAATCGTTTCTTTATAGGGCATAATTTCTTGCGACAATTGGCATTATTACATGTAATAATTGCGTTCTATGTGATGCATAACAATGTTCAGCACGTTATAAATATTTTAATGCGCAAGGCGAAAGGATTTTTTATGAAGCTGAAGACAACGATCATCGCGACTGCGGTGTTCTCACTAACCACGATGACCGCTGCACATGCGGCTAAAGAATTAACTCCAGAACAAGCGGCAGAGCTTAAACCTTTTGAGCGGATCTCAGTTACTGGTCGTTTTAATGCAATTTATGAAGCTGCGGATGCGGTTTCCCGTCAGGCCGATAAAAAAGGCGCTGACAGTTTTTATATTCAAAGTCTTGATGATCTTAATGGACGAGGTAATTTGCGTGTTGTCGCCGATTTGTACTATAAAGATGCGGAAAAAGCAGATAAAACACCTAACTATCGCATCTATCGTGGCATCAAAGAGTTACCTAAAACTGAAGCCATTACTTTAGAGCCTTTCGATACTGTCACAGTGAATGGTTATTTCCCGACTGATCCTGACCTGAAAGAAGCTATCGCTAAGGCGGCTAAAAAGAAAGATGCAGCATCTTTCTTTATTGTCCGTGACATTGCACCAAATAATGGTGGAAACCAAATAGTCACAGCGTATGTTTATAAAGAAGATGCGCCCAAGCGTAAGGTTCAGTCTAGTGAAGCTGTGATCCCAGCCGATTCTGAAGCAGGACGCCAAGCTCTGGCTCAAGGTGGAGAGGAAGCCAAGAAAGTCGAAATTCCAGGTGTTGCTTCTTCAACTTCAACAAGCAATGTGGTTGGTCGCTTTTTTGAAACCCAGACATCAAAAGGTGGTCGTTACGCTGTAACTTTACCTGATGGCACAAAAATTCAAGAGTTGAATAAAGCATCCGCCGCTCTGATGGCTCCATTTGATTCCGTCACCTTTTCTGGTTATTACACTACTGCACCTGAAGTTTCTTATCAGGTTGCTAAGCGTGCAGCAGAGAAAGGCGCAAAATACTACCATATCACACGAGAATGGCAATCTAATGGTGGTAACGTTACCATCAGTGCAGATTTATTCAAATAATCATACATTATAGTTCAGCCATTCTTGAAAAAGGCACAAAGAACACTTGTGCCTTTTTTATCGGATTTCTTTGGTATTTCATGATTCATTGGCCTCAATAACCTCCTATAAATTAACAATTCAATAACGTTATAATGGCGGCATGATTTGCAGATTATCCTGTTTATTCTTCCTTTCCATTAATACCATTTACATAATTGTTTGTTATTTGTTTCAATAGCGTAAAATATACAAATAATATTTCCCAAAGTGCTTATCCTGTAATCATCTCCATGTTTATTAAGGTAATAACACACATTAGAAAAATTATCCGTAATTTGTTTTCTTACTCCTCTGCATAATTTTATGCATAAAATTTATATTTTTTTGCATAGTAAACCATTGCATACAATCCTTTCACTCCGTAGAATCGCCCTGTTTTTAGATTTATCGACTAAATCCGTTCTGCAATCCATCGCATGGATGCAATAAATGTCCAATATGTGTTCGATATTCAGAACAAGTGTTCTGGCTAATCGTGTCGATTATATTTTTTTAGGAACGTATCTTTGGAAAAGAAATTAGGCCTTACGTCTCTGACCGCACTGGTACTCAGTTCTATGGTCGGTGCCGGCGTATTCAGTTTGCCGCAAAACATGGCGCAAGTAGGCAGTCCTGCTGCATTAATGATTGGTTGGGGAATAACAGGCATAGGTATTCTCTTTTTAGCCACTTCCTTACTTTTACTTTCACGACTGCGCCCTGATTTGGATAGCGGTATTTTTACTTACGCAAGAGAAGGTTTTGGGGAGTTAGTTGGATTCTGTTCTGCATGGGGATATTGGTTCTGTGCCATTATTGCCAATGTTTCTTATTTAGTTATTGTCTTTGCTGCGTTAAGTTTTTTCACTGATACCGAACACTCAGTAATTTTTGGTGATGGCAATACTTGGCAATCGTTAATCGGTGAGTCTATTTTACTTTGGTTTGTTCATTGGCTGGTATTGCGTGGTGTACAAACGGCTGCGGGAGTTAATTTGCTAGCGACAATGGCAAAATTATTACCATTGACCCTATTTATTATCTTAGCTGTCATCGCTTTCAAAATGGATGTATTTTCTTTTGATTTCAGCGGCATTGAGATGGGCGTTCCTGTTTGGCAGCAAGTTAAAGACACGATGCTAATTACACTGTGGGTTTTTATCGGTGTTGAAGGTGCAGTTGTCGTTTCAGCCAGAGCCAAAAGACGCCAGGATATTGGTATCGCAACTGTACTAGCTGTGATTTCAGCATTAGGGGTATATGTGCTGGTTACGCTGCTTTCACTAGGGTTAGTCACCAGACCTGAATTAGCGGTTATGCGTAACCCTTCTATGGCAAGTTTGATGGTCGGGTTAATAGGTTCAGCGGGTGAAATTGTGATTGTTGCTGGTTTGATCATCTCTGTTTGTGGTGCTTACCTAAGCTGGACAATCATGGCAGCAGAAGTACCATTTATCGCTTCCTTACACGGTTCATTCCCTAAAGTATTCAAAAAACAAAACAGCAGGAAAGCACCTGAGTCATCACTTTGGATCACAAATGGTGCGGTTCAACTCTCTTTGGTTTTAATTTGGTTAAGCGGCAGTAATTACAATACATTACTCTCTATTGCTTCTGAGATGATACTTGTCCCCTACTTTCTTGTCGGGGCATTTTTAGTGAAAGTTGCCTTTCAACGTGGTAGCCGTGCTTTACTCTTTATTGCTCTTGGTTCTTGTACTTATGGGTTATGGTTACTTTATGCTTCGGGGCTCATGAACCTCTTACTTTCGGTAGTACTATACGTTCCCGGATTGCTGGTTTTTCTGTACGCTCGCAGACAAAATCAGGAAAGAGTACCATTAACGGTTACAGAAAAATCGACTATTGTGGTTTTGTTCTTGATAGCGCTCCCGTCTACATGGCAATTAATGCACTAATTTGGCTTCCAAGGCAACAGGTTTCCCAATCGCGAAAATCGCCGCAAAACTTAAAAAATTAACTATTCCAAAGAATCCGGCCTTTGTGCCGGTTTTTTAATGTCCCTTTTTCCATCTTGAAAAGATAATGGTTGATTATGGACGAAAAAAAGAATTGATAAGTATGTTGTAACTAAAGCAGTAAGACTCAGATCATTTTGTAACCAAACCATAAAAATTAATTCTGCTTTTATATCTATATATTCTTCAAATATATAGAACTTGAACTATGGCAGAGTATTTATCATAAAGGCTTTATCAATAAAAAGTTAACTTTAAGCAAATGCAATTCATTTTCATTTAGCCTAAAAATAGATTTAACGTCTTACATTATTAAAATAATCAGATACAAAAATTAAAGAACAAAAGACTCGTTACAAATAAATAATAAATATATAATATTTATTTAAAATTTTAACAAAAAAGTAAAATTCAAATATATTATATGTCTTGCATCATTTTTATTTTTACAAAATGTCAGTAAATAATAATTAATCTTATAAAACAGAATAAAAACTCATTGATGTTCAGAAAAAAATCTATGTTATGCATAACAATTCTATTAATTTTCGCCCAATAGCTTAAAACTTCAAATTATGAGATTAGTCAAGTTATTATTTTGATCTTTTTTAATTACTCGCTACTATATTTTTTACCTCATCTGCTGATGAGAAAATATTAACTGTTGTTTCTTTGTTATTTTTTAGAAGTAAACCTAGGCAATCCGTTGCTGTATTTATATACGGAACAAACATTAACTCAATAATCTGTTTCTCTGTCGAATAAGTTCTTCAGAGGTGGGATGCATTAAAAAATGAAAACCAAGTTAATTATTTCATCTTTATTTGTTTCATCGGTATTTATGTCCACGGCTCATGCTGCTGATGGGCAAATTAAATTTACGGGAAAAATTACCGCCACTGCCTGTAAAGTCGATTCAAATTCAGCTAATCAGACCGTAAATATGGGAACTATCAGCTCGAGTTCATTTGCTGGGGCTTATAGTACTTCTGCCGCTACCCGTTTTAGTATCAAATTGACTGACTGCCCGAAAGATTATCAACAAGCTCAGGTCAAATTTGACGGCCAGCCAGATAGAGCCAGTAGCAGACTTTTAGCGTTAAACAGTAATGGAGGAGAGAATCCTGCCCAAGGTATCGCCATTGCACTTTATGAAGATGACAGTAATACCATGATCAATCTGGCAGAAAATTCACGTCCTCAGTATTTCTCGCAGAGAAAGACAGAGGAATTGAAATTCGTTGCCAAATACATGGCAACGGCTGAAACCGTGACTCCAGGTGCGGGTGACGCAGTCGCTAACTTCACTATTATCTATAACTAACTACCTATAACCAAAGGAAGTTATGGCAGGGAAGCCAAAACAATATCACTCTGGTCTAAATATTGTTTGGAGCGACCACTTTGAAATACTTTCGCATTTTAATTTTTATTCTTATCTGCATTTTTAATACGAATATCTCTTTTGCTGGAGTCGTCATTGGCGGCACACGTGTTGTTTATATTAGTGACCAGAAAGAAACCTCTATTTCTATTAGCAATCCAGAAACTGACATCTCTTACCTCATTCAATCGTGGGTTCAAGGTGAAGATGATGAAACTAAAGCCCCTTTTATTATCACTCCCCCACTTTTTAAATTAACAGCTGAGAATGAGAATGTTTTACGAATTGTTAAAATTGGCAATGAATTACCTGATGACAAAGAATCTTTGTTCTGGCTCAATATTAAGTCTATTCCTGCCACAACCAAATCAGAACAGAATCAATTGCAAATCACGGTAAAATCCCGGTTTAAGTTATTCTATCGCCCTGCCAACTTAGCCGGCAATGCCGGTATTGCTTATAAGGCTCTGAAGTTCAAAACCAATGGACACAAACTCATTGCAGAAAATCCAACGCCCTACTATATCTCTTTTTCTGCGTTGACCACCGGCAATAATGTAGAAAATTATGAGATTAAATCTGCGGGGATGATCCCACCGTTTCAACAAGAGAATTGGGATATTCCTATTAAAAATATCAATCGAGTGACCTGGAAAACGATTAATGATTTTGGTGGCGTAACACCAGAAGAAAGACGTGAGTTGTAGGATAGTAGGTATATCAAAATTAAAAATTTATTATGAATAACTATCGTCATTATCTTCAACAAAATAGTCCTCATAATTGGACGTTACTTATCAAGCTAAGCTTGCATTGTCTATATTGTAAGGTGCCTCTTTGTGCATTGTTAACCACATCTCTTTGGATGTATAACAATAAGGCTCACGCTGAAGAGTATTTCAACATCAATGCACTGGAAATCCATTCAGGTTTTGAAGATATTGATCTATCTATCTTTACTCAAGATGATCAGCAGCCTCCCGGACGTTATTGGGTAGATATTTATCTTAATCGAGAAAAAGTAGATACGGGGAATGTCGATTTTATTATCGTCAATAACAAGCTATTTCCCAAAATTAAGATACAACAACTCAGAGAAATGGGGGTGAATATTGAGTCATCCCCCACGCTGCTTACTTTGTCGCCAGAAACGGAACTTGCTGATCTTGGTCAATATATTCCATCTGCATCGACGTCTTTCGATTTCAAACATCAGAGGCTGGATATCAGTATTCCCCAGGCAGCCTTGAAGAGTCAGGCGAGAGACTACGTGCCACCTCATTTGTGGGATCAGGGATTAACGTCCCTGTTAGTCAACTATAGCTATAGTGGCTCCATGACTTGGCAGGATGATCAAGTAGGTTCAACAAAAAACCATTTTCTCAACCTTAGAACGGGCGTTAATTGGGAAGCATGGCGTTTGCGCAATTATTCCACTTACAGTAGTCAAGATAGAAAATGGCAGAATATCAATATATACCTTCAGCGAGATATTCATGCACTGAAAAGCCAATTAGTATTTGGAGACAGTTACACACCTTCACTTATATTTGATAGTTTTCAGTTTCGCGGTATGCAATTGTCTTCCGATGACAAGATGTTGCCCGATAGCTTAAAAGGATTTGCGCCGATAATTAGAGGAATTGCCCAAAGCAATGCCCAAGTCACCATCAAACAAAATGGTTACATTATCTATGAATCCTACGTTTCTCCAGGTCCTTTTGTTATCAATGACCTCTATCCAACAACTTCAACCGGAGATATAGAGGTCATTGTCAAAGAAGCTGATGGAAAAAAACATCGTTCTGTGCAAACTTTTTCCACTGTGCCAATTATGTTACGGGAAAATAGCCTGCGACATTCGCTGACTTTGGGAAAATACCAATCTAATTCTCACCATGGGAAAGCACCCTATTTCATGCAGGGTACGGTGATTTATGGTATTTCTAATCATGTCACTGCCTATGGTGGAACCACGATTGCAAAAGATTATCAATCCGTTGCTTTGGGTACAGGCTATAGCCTCTCTGACTGGGGTTCCCTTTCCTTTGATGTGACCTACGCCAAAACTCATTTAATGTCGAAACCCAACAATTATGGTCAATCTTACCGTTTCCAATATGCCAAAGATCTATCTCAGACAGGCACTAACCTCACTCTCGCAGGTTATCGTTACTCAACACAAAGTTTTTACAATTTTAAAGAAGCAAATGAGTTGAATACTGCAATCGATGGAAGGAGCAGCAATAAACGCAGTAAATTGCAATTACATATTAATCAATCCCTTGGTGATTTGGGGACCATTTATTTATCTGCTTTTCAACAAGATTATTGGCATCAAAAAGGCTGTGAAAGGAATATCAGTGCTGGTTATAACACAAGTTACAATTCATTTAATTATAGCTTGAATTATTCTCACAGCGCTTTCCCCGGTTCAAATCGCAGTGAGCAAATCGTTTCATTCAGCGTGCAGGTTCCCCTTGATCGTTGGCTGAAAAACAGTTGGGTAAGCTATAACATGACCAGCAACAAAAGCAGTGATACGTCTCATCAAGTCAGCTTAAATGGTACAGCTTTTGAAGATAATAATCTGATTTATAGCATTCAGCAAAATTATACTGGCCGTAATCAAAGCGTTGGCGGAAATATCAGCGCTGAATATAAAGGAGCCTATGGTCAGGTCAACGCTGGTTACAATTACGACAAATACATCAGGCAACTTACTTATGGTTTAAATGGCGGGATTGTTGCCCATCCTTATGGTATCACCCTTTCCCAACCTTTAGGGGATACATCGGTATTAGTACGCGCCAATGGTGCTTCAGAAGTCAAAGTACAAAACCATACCGGTATCAAAACTGACTGGAAAGGCTATGCCATCGTGCCTTATGCCAGTAGTTATCGGAAAAACCGTATTGCGCTGGATACTCATTCAATGGGTAACAACGTTGATATTGATATCAATACGCAAACTATTATTCCAACCCAAGGTTCACTGACACTGGCCAATTTCCAAACTCGTATTGGTTATCGCGCTTTACTGACACTTTCTCATCAAGGCAGAGAGATCCCATTTGGTGCAACTGCGACACTGGAAAAACAGCATGATATTGATGCTCCTAACAGCGCGATTGTCAGTAATGATGGGCAAGTTTATCTCAGTGGTATTCCTAAATTTGGTCGGATATGGGTTAAATGGGGATATAAAGAAATACAAGAGTGTTATGCCAACTATCGACTCTCTGGTGAAGAGCCTGCTTCAGGTTTGTATATGGTTGAAGTTTCGTGCGAATAATCTTTTGCAAATGGCAATGTCGGTATATTTATTTGATATATAACAAAAATAGTGGAAATTATTCTATGGCCAACAAATTAAAATTATTATTGGCAAGTACATTTCTCATCGGCACGATGAGTAGTTTTTCTAGCTTAGCGAACTACTATTGCCAATATTCTGCGGGTTTTGTACCTGGTATGACTCCAGTTTCTTTTGGTACGATTACAATTCCCAGGAACCATCCTATCGGAACAACTATCAAAGAAATACGTCTGGATCAGGTGGATGAAAAAGGTAATATCGCCCTCTGCGATACTTCCTTGCCTACAATATGGGAACAACCTGATCTTACACCTGCAAGCTATAATCAGGATGCCGTTTATGAATCCGGTGTTCCGGGAGTTGGTATCCGTATTAACACCTGGGAGCCGCGTTATGGTATTGATTGGCTGCCCAGAACGGCGACCTATCCATTCACTTGCCCTTCACCGCTGCAATTTCAATGGAAAAAACAATATTGTGGTAAATCATGGGGTTATTTAACCATACAGTTGATCAAGATTGCACCAACAACCGGTTCAGGGGCCGTCAAGTCGGCGAAACTGACTCGTGCTACATTAGGTCACAGTATCCCTGTTCATACTTTCTATTTGTCGAATACCCATATCATGACCAAAGGTTGTTTTCTCAATCAAAAGATGATTGCAGTCAATATGGGTGATATTAAAAAAAGCGATTTCCGCGGCATTTACAGTACAGTGGGAACGCAACGTTTTGATATCAATATAAATTGCGATGCTAATGTAAATATTGGACTGACGCTGGATGGACGGCCTGCAAACTGGAATACCCAAGATATCTGGGCATTAGACTATAGTGACAACGTCACGGCAAAAGGGGTTGGTTTACAGATATTATATCAAAACCGCCCCGTAACGATGCGTACCCCAGTTGTATTTGGCTCCACTCAGTCTGGTGGAAATATAACCATCCCATTAGTTGCCCGTTATATCCAAACGGAAGCAGAAATTAAGCCGGGCAAAGCAGATGCAACAGCAACAATTACTTTTGTATATCAATAAATGAAGGTTATCCCCCTACTTAGTAATAATGTTGTTAAGTAGGGGGATTTGTTGGGTTAAAAAGTATGTTGTAACTAAAAAATAATAATGGAATTTTTGTAAGAGTTTTTGGGGCAGCTATAAACTACAACTGCTCCCTACTTATCACGACGCAATATTTTCCATCGCCTGTAAAATACGTTTATCTGATATTGGATATGCCGTGCCTAGTTGTTGGGCAAATAGGCTAATCCGCAGTTCTTCAATCATCCAACGAATTTCTTTTACTTCCGTTGACTGCTTCTGCTGAACAGACAGTTTTGCCAACCATTGTTGCCATTGACGCTGGATATGCTCAACCCTACTCATATGCACCCTATCCTTGTTAGGATCTACCGCCAATTTTTCCAATCGACGTTCGATACCATTCAAATAGCGCAAAACATCTGCCAGGCGTTTCCAACCGTGGGAAGTCACAAATCCATTAAAGGCCAGCCCGGAAATTTGTTCTTTAATATCGGACAACGCCAGTGCAAGAGAGATATCCACCCGCCCTTTCAGGCGCTTGTTGATATTAAAGACTGCTGTCAGGATCTGCTCCACTTGTTTG
Source organism: Xenorhabdus sp. TS4 (assembly GCF_014467265.1). Lineage (NCBI taxonomy): Bacteria > Pseudomonadati > Pseudomonadota > Gammaproteobacteria > Enterobacterales > Morganellaceae > Xenorhabdus > Xenorhabdus sp. TS4. Next base: position 37,235 of record NZ_NKHQ01000022.1, read on the forward strand.
GCAATATCAACCACTGCGTCATTCAAATTAGCACGAACTTTATCATGCAAACTGGAAAACGCTTGTTCATTCCAGGCTAGCCCACCATTTTCTGCGATCAATTTATCAACGCCACAAGAAATACAATCATCAATCAAATCCAATACTTTTCCATATGGATTGAAATACAGTCCCAGTTTAGATTTGTTCGGTAATTTTTCATGTAAGTATTTAATCGGCGATGGAATATTCAACAATAACAGACGACGTGTTCCTTCCCACATTGCATTCTGCTGTTCGGATTCGGTCTCGAACAGTTTAATACCGATGCTGTCTTTTTCGTCCACCAATGCCGGAAATGCCTTAACAGAATAGCCTCCGCGCTTCTGCTCATAACATTCAGGCAATGTCCCAAAGCTCCAGATATGTAACCCATTTTGTTCTATGCCATCATCCGCAACTGCCGAAAGCGTTTCCTGGACTTTTTCTTTCAACTTCAGTTTCAATGCTGACAGATCTTTGCTTTCCGCTAGCGGTTTATTTTTTTCCCCTGTTTTTTTCTCTCCAATAATGCGGAATGTGATCTTCAAATGATCTGGCACTTGTTCCAACTGCCAGTCATCACGTGACACCGTCACTCCTGTCATGCGACGTAATTCTTTTTCAAGGCTATCCAGTAAAGGAGCCTGAGGTTGTGTCACACGCTCCAGAAATGCTTGCGCATAGTTAGGTGCCGGAACAAAATTACGACGTATTGGTTTTGGCAATGATTTAATCAAGGCAACAACCAATTCATGACGAATTCCCGGAATTTGCCAATCAAATCCTTCATCTTTAACTTGGTTCAATATCGGTAAAGGGATATGCACTGTTACGCCATCAGCATCGGTTCCCGGTTCAAATTGATAACTCAAACGGAATTTCAAGTTACCTTGATGCCAATAATTTGGATAATCCAACGCACTGACTTTATTTGCATCTCCCTTGATTAACATACTCTTTTCAAAGTTGAGCAATTCAGGCTGATCTTTGCTGGCAACTTTCCACCAGCGATCAAAATGGCGCGAAGAAACAACGTCTTTACCAATGCGCTGATCGTAGAAACTGAACAAGGTTTCATCATCCACCAGAATATCCCGTCGGCGAGATTTATGTTCCAGTTCTTCGACTTCTTCACGCAATTTCAAATTAGCGCGGAAAAATGAATGACGGGTTTGCCAATCACCTTCTACCAATGCATGGCGAATAAATAATTCGCGGCACAACATGGGATCGATTCGGCTGTAATTGACCAGACGACCTGCCACAATCGGCAAACCATACAAGGTGACTTTTTCCATAGCCATTACCGCCCCCTGGGACTTCTGCCAGTGCGGTTCACTATAGTGCTTTTTGATTAAATGGGTCGCCAATGGCTCTACCCATTCCGGCTCGATGCGGGCGGCAATACGTCCCCACAAGCGGCTGGTTTCCACCAATTCAGCCACCATCGCCCATTTTGGTGGTTTTTTAAATAGTCCAGAGCCAGGAAAAACAGAAAAACGGGCATTGCGCGCACCAGTATATTCCTGTTTATCCGTGTCCTTCTGCCCAATGTGAGATAACAACCCTACCAACAAGGCAATATGGATACTGCGATAATCGGCTTCCTGACTGTTAATCGGCAAGCCAATTTCTTTCACAACTTGCCGTAGCTGAGTATAAATATCCTGCCATTCCCTAACACGAAGATAATTCAGATAATCCTGCCGACAAAGTTTGCGGAATTGGGAGCTGGAAAGCGCTTTCTGCTGTTCCACCAGAAAATCCCATAGCTTCAGGAAGGCGATGAAATCTGAATCCTTGTCCGCAAAACGACGATGTTTTTCATCAGAAGCCTGCTGCTTTTCCAACGGTCTTTCCCGTGGATCTTGAATTGACAATGCGGAAACAATTACCATCACTTCACGAACGCAACCATGTGCCTTGGCTTCCAGCACCATACGCGCCAAACGAGGATCAATAGGCAACTGAGCCAATTGCCGTCCCATTGGGGTTAGCCGATAAGCTCCTTCTGACAATGACTCCGGATCGATAGCCCCTAACTCTTCCAACAGGCGAACCCCATCCTGGATATTACGTTTATCCGGTGCTTCAACAAATGGGAACGCACTGACATCTCCCAAACCAATGGCGGTCATTTGCAAAATAACGGAGGCCAGATTGGTGCGCAAAATTTCCGGATCAGTGAATTCCGGACGCGACAAAAAGTCCTCTTCCGAATAAAGACGAATACAAATTCCGTCCGAAACACGGCCACAACGCCCTTTTCGCTGATTAGCAGATGCCTGCGATATCGGTTCTATCGGCAGGCGCTGCACCTTAGTGCGATAACTGTATCGGCTAATACGTGCAAAACCTGTGTCGATCACGTATTTGATGCCAGGTACGGTCAGTGAAGTTTCCGCCACGTTGGTTGCCAAAATAATGCGGCGGCCAACATGAGACTGAAAGATTCTGTTCTGCTCGCTGTTAGACAACCGTGCAAAAAGTGGCAAAATCTCGGTATGTGGGAAATTTTGTTTATTGAGAGCATCCGCTGTATCACGAATTTCTCGTTCACCGCTCATGAATACCAATATGTCACCTGAGCTTTCACGCCCTAATTCATCAACTGCATCAATAATTGCTTCAAGCTGATCGCGATCACTGTCATTATCACCACCAGCCACGGGACGATAACGTACTTCTACCGGATAAGTACGTCCAGATACCTCAATAATCGGGGCATTGTTAAAATGACGGGAAAAGCGTTCAGGATCGATGGTTGCAGAGGTAATGATAACTTTCAAATCTGGGCGTTTTGGCAGTAATTGGCGCAGATAACCGAGGATAAAATCGATATTCAAGCTGCGTTCATGGGCTTCATCGATAATTAACGTATCATATTGCAATAACAAACGATCTTGCTGCAATTCTGCCAATAGAATACCGTCAGTCATCAATTTGACCAGCGTATTTTCACTGACCTGATCACTAAAACGAACTTTATAGCCGACCGTCGAGCCAAGCGGTGTTTCCAGTTCATCCGCAATGCGATTAGCAACCGAACGTGCTGCCAAACGACGGGGTTGGGTATGGCCGATCAGCCCTTTGACTCCCCTTCCCAATTCAAGGCAGATTTTAGGGATCTGAGTTGTTTTACCTGAACCGGTTTCCCCGGCAATGATAACAACCTGATTATCCCGAATAGCTTTATAGATATCGGCTTTCTTCTGGCTAACCGGCAGGTTTTCAGGATATTGAATCGAAGGACATGCAGCCTGGCGATTCATGACTTTCTGTTTTGCGGTCGCTATATCCGCAGCGATGGATTGTACTACAGCCTGCAAGGAGACTTGATTCTTAATTTTTGCTGCTCCATGCAGACGTTTTTTTAAACGGAATTGATCGCGCAGCGGTGTGTGATCAAGTTCAGCGAATAATTCAGCAAATGGTGCTGTCAAAGGTGATTCCACGTGATAAATCCTTGTGACGTTTTTTAACTGAGTAGCGCTGTCTTTGCAGGCTCAGAGGATTATTTTTTATGACATAACAATATTAGAAGTGTAACATATCTTGTGCGATCTCACGTACTTCATATATCCCCCCTCACCAATTCATCGTTTGATTCAATGAATTTGAATGAATATCTCAAAATATTGAGCTATTGATTGAACAATTCCCTATATAAAATATGATGCACAAACGACATTATCAATGAAGTTATTAGTATCTTAGATAACTTGGGTTGTAGATAACTGAGGAAGTAAAGAATGAGTAAAGTACTGGTTCTGAAATCCAGCATTCTGGCACAATATTCCCAAAGCAATAAACTGGCCGACTACTTTGCTGAAAAGTGGTTGACTGACCATTCAGAGAGCAACATTACCACACGTGATCTGGCTGAAAACCCGGTTCCAGTACTAGATGGAGAATTAGTTAACGCCTTGCGAGCGAGCAATGCAGAATTGACAGAACGTCAAAAAACAGTATTGACCCTATCAGATGAGTTGATTACAGAGTTAAAAGCACACGATGTTATTGTCATCACTGCGCCAATGTATAACTTTACTATACCTACTCAATTAAAAGCCTATTTTGATCTAATTGCCCGTGCCGGCGTGACTTTCCAGTACACTGAAAAAGGCCCTCAAGGGTTACTGAAAGGCAAACAAACTGTTATCTTGACTAGTCGTGGTGGTATTCATAAAAATAACCCAACAGATTTGGTGACTCCGTACTTACGTACCTTCCTCGGATTTATCGGTATCACAGATGTAGAATTTGTATTTGCTGAAGGTTTAGCTATGGGCGCAGAGTCCGCTAACCAGACACATCAAGATGCTCGCAACGCGATAGATGATATTATAGCGAGAATGGGACAGAAGCAATCTGAACAAACCGTTGCTTAATATTGTTCGATAAAATGTCACGTAATTAAGATCAGATAGCGCGCCAAATGGCGCGCTAAAATATATGGTCATACTCAGAAATAATAAAAACTCATTCATAAGCAAAAGTCCAAACATCCCTGTCTTTAAGCGAACCATCCTGGTATAGAAATGAATTGGAATATCGGATGGCAGGACTACCTCCACAGGAGGCGGTTTTTAGTTAAGAATAAATAATCATTACAAACCTGCATCTTGAAGTTAAATTGATATATATGTAAATTCGAGAGAGTATGAAACCAATCTATCCGAATTTTCCTTAATAACACTATAGTAAAAATTAACCTTTTCTTTATTTTTGTTGAAAACACTATAAGGTAACGTTATAAAAGGTGTTCCAAGATGATCTGGATCCAACAAACGGTAAGGATTATCAATCATTTTCCCATTAATAAAGAAAAATATTGTATCACTCCCTGCGGCATTATCATATGGTGGTATGTTAACAGAGAAGCCAAAAGAGCTACCATCGTTATGTAAAATGTTATTATTGATTTCAACAATAACCGGAGCCGATAATGAATCCATTGAATTGATATCCGTTTGATCACTATCCAGAATGTATAACGTTTTATCGGCTGAAATTTCGCCTGTCACACCAAATATTTGCGAATAAAGTGTCAGAACAACAGAACTTTTCTGTTTGGCATAAATATAAAAATTTAATTTACCGTGAGGATCTGTGTTAATGATGAAACCTCTTTTACTGCCAATCTTCCTGATAGGGATTTTTGTGTGTTTATCATCCTGATAAAAATCCACTTTATCAAAACTCCTGTCAGGAGTATCAAGTATATTCACAGGTGTACCGGATAATTTGGCTGTGTTATCCTTGTTTAGGATTGCGTTTTTTACTGTGCCCACTTTCACAAAATATCGTCCACCTGGTGGATCATTAATTTCAGTTGGCATATCTAAATAATCAGCACCGACAGCCAGTTGTACTGACGAGATATCAACCGTTTGGGCATAATAAAAGACACTGGTTTTTTCAAACCCTGTAGCGGATGAATTTGGCTGAATATCTAATTGAATTTTATAGTTTTCAACGACATTATTATCAACACGTAATTCAACAGAAATCGTTCCCTTTTTATTATTATCAGACAGCACTATTGGAGGAATATTTCTATGTAACCCTATACCGCCATAAGGTATCAGTTCAACACTTGCGTCACTCGAAATAGGTGAGTCAGACGTTAAAATGATATCAAGAATAAATAATTCCCCTATGACTAAATCTGAACCCGATTCTATAGAAGTCGTAATTTTATTAGATGCCATTATTTTTCACTCCATAAAATTTCATAATAATTAATATATAAAAGATGAGCTGAGTCCACTTCTATCACTTCTATTAGTCACAGACAGTTTCTATTTGGCTATAATAATAATGACTGTATTGCCTCACACCTTCATTATCAATGTAATATTCAAACTTGACTACCGCCGATTAGCGCAGCCAAGACTGACGACTGAGAGTCGTCAACTGTCCTGTCTAAACGCGCATACGTAAAAACATTTACTTTCAAGGTCACCGTCTAAAGATAGTGGTATCAGGCAGTACTGATAACTTCGCGTCTATAGTAGGGTGTGAATATATAAATATTATCTTAATCCTACTATATTAACAAAAATTTCAAATTAAATGTATAATGAAAAATGATTATCGGGTAATAACAAAAAGTTATTTTTATATTTTTTTCACTATAAGGTATTTAGGAGGATGGTTTCTGATCTAACTTATTTAATAATATTAATGAAATCACGCCGAAGAATAGATGACCCATTAATTAATATAAATGCAGTATAGATTAACACTCAATGTCAGAGTGTAATTGTTACCTATTAATATTGGGCTTGATGGTGTCGCTATTATTGGCATCTGTTCCGATTTGAAATCTACCGCCCGTTTTTCCTGAATCGGTTTTTGGTTTCCAATCGTGAGTGAAACGATACCCACTGAACGTGGTTAATGGTAGCTATATAGCACATAAACTTAGGATTTTAACAGCTGATTGATAAAAAATTTTAATGTTAGAATCAAGCCAAGCCAGTCATTACCCCTATTTCTGCACCCAATTACCATTAATACCAAACACATATTCTCCTGAAGCTGCACGATTTACCAATTTTTCTCCCGCTATTTTGGCAACTTGATCTGTCGTCATATTATTTTGAGCCGCGATTTCAGCATACTTCTTTTGCCGTTCACTGTTAATTCTTTTCACCACTGATTGGGCATCTTGGGTATTTTTTATCGGTTCCAGATAGCCACTAAAAGTCTCTCCCACCAGCCCCTGCTGTTTTGCTTCATTCAACGTCATACCCATAGCAAAAGAACTGAATAACAGGCTTAACAGAAGTATCATTCTTACTTTTTTCATGTCGTAGCCTTTAGAATAAATTAGAATTGTTTTTGAGCATATCTTCAATTTGCCTGTCGACCTTAATATGAATTTCATGCTCAATTTTGACATTCATATTGATGTTGATGGGCTTATCCGGTGTCGCCACTTCCAGTCTGACACAACCCACTAATGCCATACTGAATAAGGCTATACTGACCAACATTACACCCATTCTGACCGTTGGCAACTTGAATTCAACGTTCGTTATCATTTATCACCCCCACCCATTACAGATATATTTTTCTGCAACCATTCTTCTAAGTTACTGCCAAAACGCAGGCTACGCCATAATTGAAAAATATTCTCCTCGTGATGATAGTTAAGCCTGACTTCACGTTTTCTATCCACCACGGGATTTACTCCACTAATCTCTGAATGCAATCTCAAGATCCCCAAATTATCGAGCGTAACATAAGCTTTTGAATGGTCGATTTCTAAATAACGCAACCAATCCATTGCCATACCTGCTGATAAGTCATTTTTTCCTATAGAATCAACCGTATCTTTATCTAACCTTAATGTCAGATAACCCTCATTGGATACCCAGCCCCGTTGAATAATCCAACGTTTATTATTTAATAATACAGGCAATTCACCGCTAATTTTTCCTGACATCGCCATTTGTTTGACTTTCAATACGCCAAACAATTTACTCAAATTCAGCTTGTTAAACCGTAATACCGCAGCGTCTTTTTGGGGGATCTGTAATTGGTCCATGGCCAATTTACCATCCAGCATATCCACATTCACATTGCTCAACGTCAATGGCTGTTCGTCCGTTGCTGGATAGTAACCCAGCAGATCGGCTGTTACATTTTGCATATCAAACAGCCCTTTAATTGCCTTGATTCGCAACTGGACGGGAGATCCCAGCCCTAACTGCCACGTACGTTCCTGTAAACGCCATGGCAAAACAAAATTCAGGCCACTAACTTCCCCATTTTTCAGCCACATGCCCGCATTTTTGACCACCCAATGACCGCCCGCAAGTAATCCCTGTCCCTTTGCTGCGGAAAAAGCAGCCTGGGCATAAATGGTTCCACCAAGCACGGTAATACCCAAATCTGATGGAATTAAAGGTTGAAAAGCTAATAAAGATTGCCTGGGCCAGCGAGCTTCGCCCCTCAATCGCTCTCCATCCCAACGACCATAAAAGGGAATGGGGCCAATACCATTAGAGTACAGTTTACCATTTAACATAAAGTCATCAGGGGATTTTCCTGCAAGCGTGGCTTTAAAATCAAAAGCAGGCAAAAAAACACCAGAACGAAATTCTGTTTTCTGGGCAGACAATTGTAAATCTCCCGTTAAGTTAGGGCGATCTGCAGCCCTCTCCCAAATTAACGAATTTGTCAGTTTTAAGCGCGGCGCCTGCATCTTCACAAGACCATATTGGATAAGATCAAAGCCGGTATTTAATGTATCTACGGTTATCTTTGATTGATTCCAACTTCCCCTGCCCGCGATATCCCATTTGGCTTGTAACGGTGGTAAATGCCCATTCCCCCAATAACGCCAATTCCAATTTCCATGATCGGGTATAAAATCCTTTGCAGAACCCTCCAGATGTAGCTTAAATCTCCCCCAATAACGGTCTTGTGCCGTCACAATGGCTTGAAGACGACCAGTAAGGCCATTACGAGTCAAATAAGTACCCGCCAAAGGTAATCTGGCTTCCTTGACCGTCAATGTTTCACTGACCTTTCCCCATGCCCGAAACAGGGCACCTGGACGAAAAATAATTTTAGGATTAACCAATGGCCCTGTAATAACGGCAGGCAATGACATCGTCATAACCATCCTGCCGCTATTCATTTGCCCGGTAAACTGAAACGGAATATGAGCATTGGTTATATTGATTGGGGTTGGTTTCACGGAAAGAACAACATTGCCTTTACCCTGCTCATTTTGGGTAACCATATTTATCCACCCACTGACAAACATGCCTGACAGGCCTTTTTTCCATTGTTCAAACGTAATATTCACCCTTCCAGACAACGCTTGATTATTCTCCAACCATTGCCATTTCCCATTAACAATCTGGAACTGCGATTCGTCGAATGACCAGGGTAATTTTGCTAATACCTGCTGATTTTTTTCTTTAATAACGGTGAACAACCCGCGCTGCTCCTGCCAATTCAATGCCAGTTGCAACGGTTCAGGATATTGGCTCAGAGATAAGTGCGCTATGATTTGGCCTTGTTCTGGGAGCGTTGCAGTATTCAAGGGTAATGCGATATTTCCATTCAAGGAAATCACCTGTTCAGGCAACTTCACAATAAAACGCTGAACAATGAGTTCCTGTTTATCCGCAATATGCGCATTGAGTTTTAATTTTTCACCTTGATAAGAGAAAATTTTCCTCTGAGATGAGGAAATAAATTGAAATTTACCCGCAAACTCTGGCCAAGGCATAAGAGCCAGCCGATCAACGGTAAGATTAACCGAAGGTATTGTGGATAATATTTCTTGCACAGATCGTGGGGCTGTTTGCCCTTCTGCTACAGGTAATTGCACCAGGCATTGGCTCTGGCTGTCAATATTGGCGGCATGAATATTCCAGCGGCGATTTTCACTATTTTCCCCGGATAAATATTCCATAGATAGCCCAGAGATTTTGATCCATTCACACTCTTTTACCTGCAATGACAGTTCATCTAACCACAATCCACTGTTTTCCCATCGAGGTTGGCTCAAAGAAAAAGTGACGCCCTGTGGTAACCAATAACTGGCAATCAATGGTAACCAACGTGGAAGTGTATACCATCCCATCGACACCAGTAACGCCAGCAGTATTACCATCACTGCAAACACTTTGAGTATTTTTACCATTAAACCCTTATCTCTTCTTATCACCCTGAGAACAACTTCCTGTTATGATAATCTCATATCAGGCTCTAAGCCGATTATTATACAAGCTATCCCTATGAATAGCTTATCCGGCGATTTATTCGAGTATAGCGAAAGATAACGCTTAGAACCTTCAGGAGACGTCATTATTGCAGGCAGTTTTTGCAGGCTCGAATGATTCTATAGTTACTGTATAGTGGAGATGTTGTTATGAAACTGGTTGTTTACAGTACAAAGCAGTATGACCGTAAGCATTTTGAAATGCTCAACCAAAAACTTGGCTTTGATTATCATATCGAGTTTTTTGATTTTCCTTTGAGTCTACAAACTGCCAAAAATGCCGTTGGAGCAGATGCCATATGTATTTTTGTCAATGATGATGGTGGACGGGAAGTACTACAAGAACTGGCCGAGATGAACATCAAAATCCTGGCACTACGCTGTGCTGGATTTAACAATGTCGATCTGGATGCTGCGAAGGAATTAGGTATCCAGATTGTTAGAGTGCCGGCTTATTCTCCTGAATCCGTTGCTGAACATACTGTTGGATTGATGTTATGTCTTAACCGACGTATCCACCGTGCCTACCAGCGCACCCGCGATGCCAATTTTTCCCTTGAAGGATTAACCGGTTTTAACATGTATAAACGCACTGCGGGCATTATCGGAACAGGAAAAATCGGTCTTGCTACTTTGCGGATTTTGAAAGGCTTTGGTATGCGTTTACTAGCACATGATCCTTACCCAAATTCTGAAGCCTTGAATATGGGTGTGGAATATGTGGATTTGGATACTTTATATGCTGAATCGGATGTGATCTCCCTGCATTGCCCCATGACACCGGAAAACCACCATTTATTGGATGAAACAGCGTTCAACAAAATGAAAGATGGCGTGATGATTGTCAATACCAGCCGAGGTGCCTTAATTGATTCTGTGGCTGCTATTAATGCACTGAAACAACAAAAAATTGGCGCACTGGGTATGGATGTTTATGAAAATGAAAGAGATTTATTCTTTGAAGATAAATCAAATGACGTTATTCAAGACGATATCTTCCGCCGCTTATCTTCTTGCCATAATGTGCTATTCACCGGCCATCAGGCATTCTTAACCGAAGAAGCCTTAACCAGTATCAGTGAAATAACTTTGCAAAATATTCAGCAATTAGTTTCTGGAAAGGTTTGTCCAAATCTTGTTGAATAATTTTCAATAATCACTAACAACCGCTTCTACGGTTATGATTACTCAATATTAACTGGGTAATCCTTTTAACCAAAATACAACGCTACAAATCTCACGAACAGAAAACACAATGTATCCTGTTCGTGAGTCTTTTATGATAAAACTAATTGCCTGCTTTGTTTTCAAAAGTCATTTGCCACTCATCCTGTGCCACTGGATCACCCGGAGCCCAACACGGGACAAGTTTTCTGTTCTCTGTATATGAAAGACTGCTTTCATAGAGATAACATTCATAATATTCATTATAAATGTTACCATCTTTTATAGTCCAGACGCTTTCTCTCGTTGGCACACCATTAATCCAGGTAAACACAGTTCTTCTGTTATCCTCAATAAAAATACTGGCGTACAAAAACTCTTTATAATAGGTGTTGAATATATAATACTGATCATTGTCTTCATCGTAAGGAATTAACATCCAAAAACCGTTAATTACCTTATCTCCCGGAGCCCAATCAAAAACCTGTCTCCTGTCCTCTGCTGAGTCCATATATAAAGAAGCATAAAAATAATGCCTCCCATAATATTCGTTAAAAATAGAATATATCGACAAATTATATAGGTCTGTATTTTCATTCCTCTTTATTATCTCGGCAACCATTGCATTAGTATAAAAGTCCATTACAATGATCCCAATGTGTGGTGCCTCATTTTTTGAATTATCTACCCAATCACAACCCATCCCCCCTTTAAATTCATTGATCAGACTGCGTAGAATACTTATGGCATACGGCTCTGGATCCGAAATGAATGATGGTCCTGATGCACTATTACAGTGATTTAAATATATTTCAGATGTATCATTATTTCGATTTGATTTCGTTGACTCATTTACAAAGTTAACTATTTCTGATTTTTTAAGTTCTACATCAGCATAAATATCCTGAACCTTTATAGAACTATAGGGAATTCCTGGCAATGTAAGTACATCTGAAAGAATAACAATCTTTCCCCTTACTTCACCAAGTGTTGGAATAGCAGACTCCAGATACATGCTGCTATGATAGCCTGAATAATGTGTATTAAATATTTTTAAAAATTCACTATCAAGAACAGATGAGTTTTCTTGTTTTATTCTCATAACAATGGTTTCAGAACTATTATCCGCCAAAAAGGCAGTGCATTCATTTAAAACATCACCAAAGTTTATATTGAGATAAAACTTATCAAGATGGATGGTGAATACGTCATTAATTGCACAACATCTAATATCCAGATAACGGATACCATCTGCCAGTTGTTTTGTTATTGTGCAATCCGAATTTTGTGTAGCAAACGTTCTATCAATAAGAGATATTTGCCCCGACGCTCCTTTTCTGGTACAACTGGCGTGAGTTCCCGGAATAGATATGCACGCTAAACTTTTACCGTCATCGACGCAACTCATCCAGTTGTTAGTATTGCTTAATAACGAATATCTCATACTTACCTCCCCAAAAAATAATACTGAGATACCTTTTAATCAAAGAATCTAAGTTCTACTCAGCAGGCTGATGCTATTTCCCTATTATCGAGAAAGCTTAGAGAAATAGGTGATTAAGGAAAAAAATAAAGAATGGCTATTTCGTCCAGATAATCGGATATCATATCTGATTTCGCCATCCTTAAAGGCAAGATGATAGTTAGTATTAGATAGCTTATCTACTCCTGTTCATTCTTAACCTGGTTCATCTCTTCCTCGGACAATAATCGTTATATAGTCATTGTTCATGTTAATAAAAGTTTTCTGACCCAGAATGCTTACCAGAAAAATAAATAATGAACATGTGTAATTATAATAAAAGCAGCTTTAATAAGTGTGCTCAATTTCACAAAACTGCACAATTTTTCTTGATATTATAACGCCTTGCATTTAATAAGGTTTTCCCACATATGCCATGCCCCAAACATCCAATGCATGATATAAAATCCCTTTTATATCAAACAAAAGATAATTACATGGGTTTATTAAGGATATGCTCTTCCCAATCCACCACATCCACTTCACGCACAGCGATATGCCTGACAGAAATACGCTCTGCATGCATCGCCGATTTTGAACCACTGACCAGAGGGTGCCACGGAAGGAGTTTCCCCCCTTGGCCAATCAGACGATAAGCACACGTTTTTGGCAGCCATTCAAAGGTATTCATATTTTCACGGGTCAATTTGATACAGTCAGGCTCGTATCTGAAACGATCTTCATAATTCTTGCACTGGCAGGTTTTAATATTCAGTTGATTACAGGCAACATTGGTGAAATAAATTTCATCCGTATCCTCATCCATCAACTTATGCAGGCAGCACTGACCGCAGCCATCACATAGTGCTTCCCACTCTTGGTCTGTCATTTGTTCTAAGGTTTTCACCTGCCAGAAAGGTTGGGACATAATTTCTGTCATTCCTCGTGGTTAAATCACTCTGGTTGTCAAAACGTGCTCATTGAGAGAAACGTCTAAAATATCACCAGATTGCAATGACCCTACGCCTTCAGGCGTTCCCGTCAAGATAATATCGCCTGGACGTAAGGTAAAAAAACGCGACATGTAGCTAATCAACGGGATGATAGGCATTCGCATGTCACGCGTATTGCCGTTTTGGCGCAATTCGCCATTTACTGTCAAAGAAAGTTCGGCATTTTGTGGATCACCAAAAGCATTGACAGGAATAAATCCCGATATCGGGCATGACCTATCAAATGCCTTACTTTTTTCCCACGGTTGCCCCGATTGTTTAAATTCACGTTGCAAATCACGTAATGTCAAATCCAGCGCAACGGCGAAGCCTGCAATCGCCTGACTAACTCGCTCTTCATTGGTATTCTTAAGTGTCGAACCAATTAAAACAGCCAATTCTATTTCATGGTGCACAGCACCTAATTCCTGTGGAATGAAAACAGGTTGACGCAGATCACACAGTGCTGTTTCAGGCTTGATGAATATCACCGGCTCTTCAGTGGATTGGGAGCCCATCTCTTTCATATGTTTGTCGTAATTACTGCCGACACAAACAACCTTATTAGCAGGAAAATCCAACAATACACCCTGCCAATCCTGATGCTGGTACATAACATTGTTCCTTTATCTTGTTTTCAGGATCTGGTTTTCAGCGAGTAAGAAAATGAGTACGTTGCATAATACCGTCCGCCATCATACCAACACTGAGAGCAAAATAGTAAGAACGATTCCAATGCATGATAGTGCGGAAATTTTGTGTCACCCAAAATGCCCGTTGAACCGAATCATCAGGGATGACTATCCAGCCTTTGGTATCTGCAGACAGGTTAGCAAAATGTGGAGATGAAATCCCCAATGTCTGCCATTGGGCAATGGTTTTTCCCTGTTCGGGCTTAATGCCTTCTAAGGCGATATCAAAGCCTGTAGGCAATGAAATAGCATATCCCCAAGGTAAGCCCTGCTTCCATCCTTCCTTATGTAAGTAATTGGCAGTCGAGGCAAAGATATCTGCTTTATTGTGCCAAATATCAATTTGGCCATCACCATCGCCATCAGCGCCATACGTTAAGTAAGAGGTTGGCATAAATTGATTTTGTCCCATTGCTCCCGCCCAAGAGCCTTTTAACGTCTGATTTTCATCAATATATTGATATTCAATTATTTCTAACGCTGCCAGTAATTGTTTTATAAAAAACACTTCTCGGCGCCCCTCAAAGGCCAGCGTGGATAACGCCGAAATGACATCTTCATTTCCTTGAAATTTGCCAAAACCGCTTTCTAATCCCCACAAAGCAACGATATAGGCTTTGGGTACACCGTATTTGCGGCTGATCCTTGCTAACTGGGGTTTATTATCTTCATATGCCTTAATGCCTTGTTCAATTTTCCAGGCTGGCAAGACGCGGTTCAGGTAATCATCCAGAGTCACTTTTTTTTCTGGCTGGTTACGATCAGCTTTAATAACTCGCGGAATAAAATGGATATTGGCAAATGCCCGATCCAATGCTTTTTCACTGATCCCCTGCTCTCTGGCTTGCTGTTTCAGCAAAGCCACATAGGCGGGAAACTGTGAGGGTTCACGGGAACTCAATGGAAAATCTTGCTCCAGTGCCCTGGCTTCAGCTTGGGAGCGAGGAGTCAACACAGATGGATTGTACAATTGCTTACTACTTGATGTACTGCACCCTGCTAACAGAGTTGCTGTCAATAAAGTTAGCCCAGTGATTAATTTCATAAATCGGCTCCTCCTCAATTCAGGATCAGGCAGTTGCCAGCGATTTTTATTGTATAAGTGGCTTGTTTGATACCAAATGTCCACTGAGCAAACTTTCCACTGGCGGTGGTACTTGCAGGTAAAAACCTTGTTCACTCAACGCGGTTTTTACTTTTTCAATATCAGCATTAGCCAGTTTTTTTCTTTCAGATAACGAGATCATCATTGAATATTGAGGTTCACCAAATGCTTTTAACAGATCTTCAGGAACGCGCGAAAAATCACCTCTTCTTTCAATATACAGATATGTCTGGTCACGTTTTGGGCTTCTGTAGATTACACAAATCATTGTTATAAACTCTTTTAAATTAACTCGGTGACTTGCTTGAATAATTCACTAACTATAACATGCTTATTATATTTAAGAATATCGTCTCCCAGAGGCTATTTTAGGAAAATGTTTGTTAAACTACCTTGGGAAACTTAACCTTACTGAGTCAGAATATCGATGTCACAGTCGCCAATTGAGCTAAAAGGCAGTAATTTTACGCTTTCGGTCGTTCATTTATATGATGACCAGCCGGAAGTTATTCATAAAGCTATGCAGGAAAAAATGGAGCAGGCACCCGAATTCCTAAAAAATGCGCCCGTTGTCATCAATATATCTGCTCTCCCTGTTGATGCAGATCTCCTCGCACTCCACCAAGCCATTGAGTCAGTTGGGTTGCGCATCGTTGGCATCAGTGGTTGTCAAAACGAAAAGCAACGAGAAACTGCTCTAAAATGTGAACTTCCTTTATTGAAAGAAGGTAAAAGTCAGAAAGTTCTTACTCAAGAAAATAAACCGGCTGAACCTCTTTTCAAAAAAACTCGTATAATTAATACACCTGTTCGTTCAGGACAAAGAATTTATGCACCAAACAGTGATCTTATTGTGACAAATAATGTGAGCGCTGGTGCAGAATTAATCGCTGATGGAAATATTCATATATATGGTGTGCTGCGGGGACGAGTATTGGCAGGCGCATCTGGTGATCAAGAAAGCCAGATTTTCTGCACCCATTTAAACGCTGAGCTCACCTCTATTGCAGGTCAATATTGGCTCAGCGAGAAAATTCCAGAAAATTTTGTTGGCAAGGCAGCAAAATTACGTCTGGTAAACAATGAATTAACTATTGAAACTTTAGTCTAGCCCTTATAACAAGGAATCGCTTCATGGCACGCATTATTGTTGTTACATCTGGTAAAGGTGGCGTTGGCAAAACCACTTCAAGCGCGGCCATTGCTACCGGCCTCGCTCAAAGAGGAAAAAAAACCGTCGTTATTGATTTTGATATCGGTTTACGGAACCTCGACCTAATTATGGGCTGTGAACGCCGTGTGGTTTTTGACTTCGTGAACGTCATTCAAGGTGACGCCAGCTTGAATCAGGCAATTATCAAAGATAAACGCACAGATAATCTCTATATTCTGCCCGCATCCCAAACCCGTGATAAGGAAGCACTCACCCGAGATGGTGTTGAAAAGATTCTGAATGAATTGGATCAACAAGGATTTGAGTTCATTATCTGTGATTCACCTGCTGGTATTGAAAGCGGCGCATTGATGGCGCTCTACTTTGCCGATGAAGCAATTATTACAACAAACCCGGAAGTTTCTTCTGTTCGTGACTCTGATCGTATTTTAGGTATACTGGCATCCAAATCCCGCCGTGCAGAACAAAGTGACGAACCTATCAAAGAGCACCTTCTGCTGACGCGCTATAATCCAGGGCGTGTGAACCGCGGCGATATGCTGAGTATGGAAGATGTACTGGAAATTCTGTGTATTCCTTTGCTTGGCGTTATCCCAGAAGATCAATCTGTTCTCCGTTCATCCAACCAGGGAGAACCCGTCATTTTGGACAAAGATTCTGACGCGGGTAAAGCATACGAAGATACTGTCTTACGTTTACTCGGTGAAGAACGGCCTTTCCGTTTCATCGAAGAAGAAAAAAAGGGCTTTTTAAAACGCCTGTTTGGGGGGTAACGCATGGCTTTGTTAGATTTCTTCCTGTCGAGAAAAAAACCGACGGCCAATATCGCCAAGGAGCGGCTACAAATCATCGTGGCAGAGCGGCGCCGTGGTGACTCCGAGCCTGCCTATTTGCCCGACATGAAACGGGATATTCTGGCTGTAATTTGTAAGTATGTACAAATCGATCCAGATATGCTTTCTGTGCAGTTTGAGCAAAAAAATGATGATATCTCTGTACTAGAACTAAATGTAACATTACCTGAGGTTGAGGAATCGCCAAAATAGCAGGATCAAACGACGCTATTTAATTTAAGGTGGTGATTTTTGTAAAACAATTTGTTATTTAAATAATAGATCAGGAAATAAAGACAATTTTCCCTGCCTATATATCAGGCAGGGAATCAAATTTACATCTTAAGTACTACATCTCATAAATAAGACCATGATGGTGATTGAATTAACGCTATTCCTGCGAATAATTTGCCAATATTTCAGCGATAGGTTCAGCCAGTAACTTGCCTCGCCAGCCCCTGATTAACTCAGGTTGATATTCCGGCGCTTTCAATTTCCAATGCCAACAAAGTAATTGATTAATTTGACGGCGAGAAGCCAGCAGTTCGGCACTGAAATGATGGGATTCCCCCACCTGAGTGACCAAAGATTTAATTTCTTTAAACGCCTTACGATAACCAGGATAATCAACCAAATTCACAATTTGAGCCGGGCACTCTTCTGCTGGAATATCCCTGCTCTCCGCGACCATCGCCAACAACCGGCGACCATGACAACGAATTTCTTGTCCACTCAATCCCAAAGCGTCCAATTCAGCCAAAGAAGTTGGCATATAACGGGCAACCTGCCATAAATTTTCTTCGCGGATCACAAAATTAACTGCCAGATCACGCTCACGAGCCTGATTTAAACGCCATGCAGCCAGTTTTTTCAAACAGGCCAATTGCCTTGGGCGCAATTGCCATGCGTTACCAATATCCTTATAAGCATATTCCGGCATCAATACTTCTTTACGGCGTTGTGCTATCAAGTTACTTTCATCTCTTGCCGCATCCAAATATCCCACCTGCCCTGTTTTTTCCATCAAGATATCGGCCAGCGGTAATAAATAGTAAACATCTGCCGCAGCATATTGACATTGCTTTTCGCTCAACGGTCGAGCCAACCAATCAGTGCGGGATTCACTCTTATCCAATTCGATATGCAAATACTCAGCAACCAATGTCGCAAAGCCACATGACATAGGATGACCAATAAATGCAGCCAGTACCTGAGTATCAATCATGGGCTCTGGCAAGCACTGGAAACTATTACTAAAAACCTCTAAATCTTCACTGCCAGCATGAATAAATTTTAATACGTTCGGATCAGTCAATAGCTCCCTAAAGGGCTGCCATTGCGAAATTCCGAGGGGATCAATCAGAGAAAGCTGTTCACCATCAAACAGTTGTATCAAACCTAATTGGGGATAATACGTCCGTGTACGTACAAATTCAGTATCCAGTGCAATTCTTGCGTGTTTTTTTGCCTGCTCACAGGTTGACTGTAATTGGGCATCGGTAGTAAGCAACTGATAATTCAAAACATCATTCTCTTAACCATTCATAAGACATGCTCAACAACGCCGGTAAAACCGGCGCTGTTGATGTGCAATGGGATATGGCAATTTTGGCAATAAATAGGCTCAATTTGTAGCAGCATTATCCACTTTTGCCAACTCTTCATTGCGAAGTTCTCTGCGGAGAATTTTACCAACATTCGATTTTGGCAGTTCATCGCGAAATTCAATGAGCTTCGGCACCTTATATCCAGTCAGGTAACGACGGCAATGCGTTTTAAGTTCATCCTCAGTCAAACTGGGATCTTTGCGTACCACAAATATTTTGACAATTTCTCCTGAGTTCTCACTCGGAACGCCCAATGCTGCCGACTCTAACACTTTAGGATGGGAAGAAACAATATCTTCTATTTCATTTGGATAGACATTAAATCCGGAAACCAGAATCATGTCTTTTTTCCGATCCACAATGCGGAAAAAACCTTTTTCATCTACGCTGGCAATATCCCCAGTTGCCAACCAGCCATCTTTCAACACCTCATCCGTCGCATCAAGTCGATTCCAGTAACCTTTCATTACCTGTGGTCCACGCACCCACATTTCACCTACTTCGCCCGGTGAAACTTCATTACCATCATTCCCTACTAGCTTCATTTCTGTTGAAGCAATGGGGAAGCCAATGCTACCACTGTAATAGGTCAAGTTATGCGGGTTAGCTGAAACCAAAGGAGAACATTCCGTCAATCCATAACCTTCCAGTAGATTACGACCTGTCAGGTTTTGCCACTTTTCAGCTACCACTCGTTGCACAGCCATGCCGCCACCAACAGATAAACGTAATGAGGAGAAATTCAGCTTCTGGAATTCCGGATTATTCAGCCAGGCATTGAATAGCGTGTTAACACCCGATAATGCAGTAAAGCGATAACGCGATAGCTCCTTGACCGTACCGTTTACATCGCGAGGGTTGGTAATCAACAAATTCTGCCCACCCAATTCAATAAAGAACAGGCAATTTATCGTTAAAGCAAAGATATGATACAACGGCAATGCAGTTACCACTAACTCTTGCCCTGGCTTCAATAACGGAGAATAACAAGCCCTGGCTTGTTCGAGATTTGCCAGAATATTACGATGAGTCAGCATTGCACCTTTTGCCACACCTGTGGTTCCCCCCGTATATTGCAGAAAAGCCAAATCGTCGCTTTTTACATCCGGTTTGACATACTGCATACGGTAGCCTTTATGAATCGCACTACGGAACGAAATGGCATCCGGTAAGTGATATTTAGGCACGAGCCGTTTGACATATTTAACGACAAAATCAACAAGGGTTCCTTTGGGACGAGAAAGCTGGTCACCCATGCGCGTCAAAATAACGTTCTTGACTTGCGTATTAAAGACAATCTTTTCTAGGGTATGTGCAAAGTTAGAAACGATAACAATGGCAGATGTGCCACTATCATTAAGCTGATGTTCCAATTCACGCGGGGTATAGAGCGGGTTCACATTTACAACAATCATACCTGCACGCAGAATACCAAATAGTGCCACGGGGTATTGCAGTAAATTGGGCATCATTAATGCCACCCGATCCCCTCGTTTCAGCCCCAGACCATTCTGTAAGTAGGCAGCAAAGGCACGGCTACGCTCTTCCAATTTACGGAAAGTCATTACCTCGCCCATATTGATAAATGCGACTTGATCGGCATAACGCGCTACAGCATTTTCAAACATTTCAATCAACGACGAATAACGATCGGGATCGATTTCTGCCGGAACATCTGCCGGATAATGTTTTAGCCAAACTTTTTCCAAGTTGAATACTCCTGAAATCTAATTGCGATGTAACCACTGACCATAAAACAAACCTGACTTGTATATTTAACAAATTATTAACTCAGCGTACCAGTTTGCAAAGCAACAATGTTCAGGTTGGCGATACACATCACTAATTTAATACTATCAATTACTGCAAAAAAATAAGGCAGCTTTTGCCGCCTGATTATTTTTCATTACTTATCAACTAATTAGTTAAATTATTAGCACTTGGATTTATAATTAGTTAATTATACACCGATTTACTAATTTTTGGCCTGGAGTCTTACTATTATTCCAAATAGTTATAAATAAGATATGTCAGTTAAAGGATAATTCTTAGGTGTTCATGTCACAAAATAACGGAAAGTTGTCTCTTTTACAGACGGGATAACCCCTAGTATCCCAGTGGCAGGTTTGTTTTTGTTGGGGGACAAATGCCTGCCACCAAATACCCTTTGGTTGGCAAGAGGTTTATTCAGTTAAAATTGTTTCAACTGATACAGGCTGGAGTGGTGAATAACCGCGCCAAAACGGATCATAAGGGTTGCCATAATAGCTCCATGGATCAGTTCCTACAGCAGGAGGAAAAATCATTCTCTGAGATTCATACCAACGTTTCACTCCTGTTGCATTCATCACAACGTAATTATACGGGCTATTACCTACTTTTCCTTTTTCAAGACCAGTAATCAAACCTACAACAGTCACATAATGATCTTTAAAATCACTGGGTTCTAAAAAAGTATTCACGTAGGCATAAACTCGTCCCAAAGAAGGTACATCCAAACGTGGGGAAGCATTGCCTGCTAGTGGCATGGCAGATATTTCTAATCGAGTCTGGCTTTTTTCATTCAAGACACTAAGTACTTTGCCACCAAACCTCCCTTCATGCCCAATGTATAACTCAGGCATATTCTTGACAGAAAGCAGATTTTCCACTGGTGTTTTAGTCGTTCCTTTAATAACATCAGGAACTGACACACAGCCCACAAGTACCAGGGTTCCCAATAATGCCACCGCTTGCAGTATGCTTCGAGAGTATATTCCATTGAGCATAACGCCTCCAACGCAGAAAAATCTTATTAGACTAACCATCCATCTGGTTAGCCATACTCTGGCCCTTTATACTCATGGACACCGCTTTCTGCCACAAGTTGCATGAATTTTATAAGCGCCTTAACGGCCCGGCAATTTTTTCCATGTCACTTCATTACGTAAGTAAACGGGTTCAGCATGTTCAACCGCTGTCGCTTCCCCCGCTTCCCACATCTGAATGGCCAACGGCAGCATATCTTCCGCATGGGGTAAAGTAACATCGCTTGCTGTCAGCATTAAGTGGCTGTCTAATAATTGAGGATAGGCTTCCCATCCCGTTCCAGCAATTCCCCATTCGCCTGACAAGGAATTCATAATCTCTTGCACTTGTTCAGGTTTCAAAACCGCTTCCGTTTCATCGCCCTGCCATTCACCTTGTGAATTACGAATGTATTGTCCCCAGTAAACTTCCCCCATCCGCGCATCAATAGCAACCAAAACGTTTGTTGCTCCTTTTAAGCGAAAAGCCCCTTGCGCTATTGTTTTCAGCGAGGAAACACCAATCATCGGTAATTCAGCACCCAGTGCCAGCCCTTGGGCGATACCAACACCAATCCGTACACCGGTAAAACTACCCGGTCCACGGCCAAACGCTAACGCATCCAATTGTTGCAGGTTCACTCCACCTTTTGATAAAACCGCTTGAACCATCGGTAAAATACGTTGAGTGTGCTCCCGTGGGGAAATTTCAAACTGTGCCTCAATAGCACCTTCATTCCAAAGCGCAACAGAACAGGCTTCAGTTGCAGTATCAATAGCTAAAATTCGCGTGGACATGCCTTAACTCCGGCAAGATATAGGATTCAAAACAAGGGGCTATACTACCATAGCCCCAACATCATCGCCCCGACATTTTATTACCCAGACCGCAGTGGGCGTGAGTTCAAAAAAGCAATTGCTTTTGATAAATCACGGGTACGGGAAGCGGGAGGCAGGCTATTTAAAAAAACCTCACCATATGGACGCATCACCAGACGATTATCACAAATGACCACAACGCCATAATCATCAATATCACGGATCAGGCGTCCAACGCCCTGCTTCAAATCAATCACAGCATCGGGAAGCTGAACCTCGTGAAAAGCATCCCCGCCCTTAAGTTGGCAATCCTCAATACGGGCCTTAAGCAAAGGATCATCCGGCGCAGTGAACGGCAATTTATCAATAATAACACAGGACAATGCATCACCGCGGACATCCACCCCTTCCCAAAAGCTGCCGGTCGCCACCAGCAATGCATTACCCGCAGAGATAAATTGTGTCAGAAGTTGTGTTTTGCTCGTTTCACCCTGTACTAATACTGGCAATGTCATACTAGCACGGAACTCTTCCGCCAAACTGCGCATCATTTGGTGAGAAGTACAGAGAAAAAAACAGCGTCCTTTATTGCTTTCAATTAATGGTTTCAACATACGAGCCAGCCATTTTGCACCACCATTTTGGTTAGGTGATGGTAAATGACGCGGAACACACAATAACATTTGACGTTGATAATCAAATGGACTAGACAAGAGTAATGTCTGGGCTTGTTTTAGCCCTAAACGTTCAGTGAAATGATTTAGCTGTTCATTGACCGACAATGTTGCCGATGTAAAAATCCAACTACCTGATTGTTCACGGATCATCTCACTGAATTTGTCGGCAACAGATAACGGTGTTAATGCCAGCAAAAAATGCCGCCCATAACTTTCGAACCAATAGCTGTAATTAGGTATACTGACATCAATCAGACGCTTAAGGCGATTGCGGTAAACTGTTGCCCGTTCAAAAGCCGCATCCAACATGGCTGAACGCCCTAAAGAGAGCTTCATCACGTCATAACAAAGCTCAAGGGCATCATCCAACCGCACTAATGCGCGCTGAACTTGCTGCTGTTGCAAGGCCTCACGAAGATTACCCCGATAGCTGTTTTCACCTAATGACAAACGGAAATCTTGTGCACTTTGGCTGAGACGATCTGCGCTTTTTTGCAATTGTGCCTGATCCCGCACTTCAGTACGGTAAGCCATGATGATATCACGCGATAAATCCATCAATTGGCGGCTACTTAACTGCTGACCAAAATATTGGCTGGCAATATCAGGGATCTGGTGAGCCTCATCGAAAATCACCACATCAGCCTGCGGGATTAACTCACCAAATCCGGTATCCTTAACCACCATATCTGCCATAAACAGATGATGGTTAACAATCACCACATCGGCTTCCATCGCTTTTCGACGGGCTTTCAGAACGAAACATTCCTGATAGCATGGGCAATCACTGCCAAGACAATTGTCATTAGTACTCGTGACCAATGGCCAAACGGTACTATCTTCCGCCACTTGATGACAGGTGCTGATATCACCATCTTTTGTATGGCCTGACCAATGCTTCAATTTGATGACTTCCGCCAAGATTTCAGCTTCCAACTGGGAATTGCCGATTGTTTGTTGCTCAAGGCGTTCAAGGCATACATAATTTGAGCGCCCTTTTAATAGCGCCAGATTGCCTGTAAAACCTAACGCATCAACGATAGTAGGTAGATCTCGATTGTAGAGCTGATCCTGCAATGCCTTAGAACCCGTAGAAATAATCACTTTTTTACCGGAGCGCAAAGCAGGTACCAGATAAGCAAATGTTTTACCGGTTCCCGTTCCTGCTTCTACGACCAATTGTTGCTGTTTTTTAATCGCAACTGTAATAGCTGAAGACATTTCCCGCTGAGCATCGCGTGGCTTGAAACCTGGTATAGCTTTGGCTAGTATGCCATTTTTCGCAAAATCGTCTGACACAAACAGTCTCTTTCAATAAAAAATGTGGCAGAATTATGCCAATACTAAGTTGTAATAACTACTCAATTCAGCAAAAAACTGGATAAATTAACAGGAGATTTAATGACTATTAAACGCATTGATCCAGATACCCGTTGGTCAGAAGCGGTCGTTCACAATGACACTATCTATTATACCAGCGTGCCAGAACAACTGGATGGTGATATTACAGAGCAAACCGCCGATACTCTGGCAGCCATTGATACCCTGTTACACCGTCTTGGTTCAGATAAAAGCAAGATCTTAGACGCTACGATTTTTCTGGCGGATAAGGCTGATTTTGCAGGCATGAACGCCGTTTGGGACACATGGGTTGTTGCCGGAAGTGCTCCAGTCCGCTGTACTGTTCAAGCAGCATTGATGGACCCTAAGTATAAAGTAGAAATTAAAATTATCGCCGCTTTATAATCTGCACTTATCAAAAAAACATGGCATTGAATGAGTTATTGCTCGTTCAATGCCATGTTTACAAAATGAAGTTTAAGGAATGGAGAGTAAAAATTAAGCCATCTTAATAATAATCATGCCAATTAATAGCAACAAAATACCACTCCATCCCTTAAAATTCAGTCGTTGATTAAACATTATCCAGCCAGCCGCCACTGTAGCAATAATGCCAAATGCACCCCATAAGGCATAAGCGACGGAAAGTTCTATCCCTTTCACTGCCTGGGCCAACGCACTAAATGCGCCCAAAACAGCAACCAGAGACAAAATACCCATCCAGAAGCGCTGAAATCCATTGGATAATTTCAATAAAATATTTGCCACAATTTCCAAAACAACAGCCAGAATCAGGAACGCACCATGCCACCATTCAAATTGAGTTAGCATATCATGCCTCCCTGATTTGCTTGTTCGAAATATTGTTTAATGCTCTTAATGGATTATTTTGGGATGCATTGCTTTTTGTTGCATTGTTTGAAGCTTGGCCTTGGCTCTTTTTCTCCCCCATCTTGATCAAGGCAATTCCGGCTATCAACAATACCAATCCACTAATTTTCATCAATGACAGTGACTCGTTGAACCACATCACACTAAAAGTGGTAATAAACAGGATCCCAATACCTTCCCACAGTGCATAAGCCACGCCCAATGCCACTTTTTTCACAGCAACGGCCAGCAAAATATAAGAAGTTGTGATCATGGTGTACATCACGACCATGCCTGTAAAATCACCCGAAACACTGGCTTGTTTCATTGACAGAGTACCAATCACTTCTGTCACAATCGCCAATACAAGAAACACCCAATAAATCATTTTTTCTCTCCTGAACATACTAATAAGCATGCCAAGATATCAAGCTATAAAGGCCAACAAAGTCGGCTACAAATGCAATTACGCAATATCAGAATCAAACTGACTTTTTAGCGAAATATTTTGGCAAACAACAATTGCCGATGAAGAACCGGTTAGCAGGAGAAGGCCCTAAAGGGCGCCGCACCAGTAGTGCTCACTGGATAAGATAGTTGAGAGGAAAAAAACATGGGTACAACGTTGAATTTTGTTACTATGTTGAATGTTGACGCTTTTGGCGCTATTCATGATGTTTTATTCTTTCATCACACGATAACCATACAGCTATTATACAAACATCGCGTGATATACTACGAACCCTCATATAAGTAAATGAATGGCATATTTCTATCATAACCCAAAATAAAAAGCAACGATTTGTATTTGGTAAATCAAACTCCACTTTCAGTAAAAAAGTGGATTAACAGGTTATTTATCCTAAAGTTTCCTTATCCAGATATCAAATTTAGTATCTCGCTTAAGCAAAATAAGAGTTATTAACTTTCTTCCTTAAAAATTCCGCAAATGCTAAAGCATAAATATTTATACAAACATCAGCCGGACATTAGATCCGGCTATTATTTTATCAATAAGTAAATTAATGCGAGTTAAAAACACGCAGATTATTCAAATTCATTCCATGAACGACCATCACGCGTAATCATAGCGATAGAAGCCACTGGCCCCCACGTGCCTGCCTGATAAGGTTTCGGTGGTTCATTATCCGCCGCCCATGCATCCATAATGGAATCCACCCATTTCCAAGCTTCTTCCACTTCATCACGACGGACAAACAATGCCTGAATGCCGCGCATTGCTTCCAACAATAACCTTTCATAAGCATCAGCAAGATGCGTCTGGTTAAATGTTTCAGAAAAACTCAGATCCAGTTTGGTAGTTTGCAAACGGTGTTTATGTTCCAACCCTGGGGCTTTATTCAGCACTTCAATATCAATACCTTCATCTGGCTGCAAGCGGATTGTCAATTTATTTTGAGGTAATTGCTGGTAGGATTCAGCAAATAGGTTCAGAGAAGGCTCTTTGAAATAGACGACAACTTCAGAACATTTAGCTGGCAACCGCTTTCCGGTCCTCAGGTAGAAAGGCACTCCAGACCAGCGCCAGTCATCAATATCGACACGAATCGATACAAAAGTTTCCGTTTTACTGGCTTTATTCGCCCCCTCTTCTTCCAGATAACCGGGAACTTTCTTACCATGTACAAAACCTGCAGTATATTGCCCGCGAACGGTTTTTTCCCTGACATTGGTCTGATCAATCCGACGCAATGAACGCAGCACTTTCACTTTCTCATCGCGAATGCGATCTGCTGTCAGGTCAGCCGGTGGTGACATGGCTATCATAGTCAGAATTTGCAGAAGATGATTTTGGATCATATCGCGCATCTGCCCTGCCTGATCAAAATAGCCCCAACGCCCTTCGATACCAACTTCCTCAGCAACAGTAATTTGCACATGATCAATCGTGCGATGATCCCAATTATTGACGAAAAGCGAGTTGGCAAAACGCAACGCTAACAAGTTCAATACCGTTTCTTTCCCCAAATAATGGTCAATACGGTAAATTTGGCTCTCATTGAAATATTTTGCAACTTCATCATTAATCGCTCTGGAAGAAGCAAGATCTGTTCCCAGTGGTTTTTCCATCACCACACGGTTGGGTTCCGTATTCAGCCCCGCAGCGCCCAATCCATGACATACTGCTCCAAATGTACTTGGAGGCATAGCAAAATAGTGAATAGCGGGTAAGTCATCTTTATTAATTATTTTTGCCAATTCGGTAAAATGTCCTGTCTCATTTACGTCCAAATTACAAAATTCCAGACGCGAACGGAGCTTCTTCCACAATTCTGAGTCTGGTTTCTCGGACATAAATGTCACCAATGCTTCTTCAACGACTTTGGTATAGGCTTTTTTATCCCAGTCAGCTCGACCGACGCCGATAATTCGGGTATCAGGATGGATATAACCCGCTTTTTCCAACTGGTAAAGGGAAGGCATTAATTTCCGGCGTGCTAAGTCTCCTTTCGCCCCAAAAATTACCAAATTACAAGCCTGAGCTGTAGACGTCACCGCCATGTTGCATCTCCTCAATTACGGGATATTGTAATTTTTTTACAGAATCTGTGGGTAATGTACTCTTTTGGTTATATGCAGTAAACACTGATTATTCATGGGTTATTCATATAGCTCTTCGTATTTGACGTTACTGCTGGATTAGCGACAAAATGAAATCCATTGGACGCAGTCTATTAAATAACCGAACATCCGTTTTCTGTACACTGCTTTCACATCCATGGTAATTTTGTATTCACTAGCAACGTGGTCAGAATTCATACCGATTAGTAATTATAAACTGAAAATTTACAACGATTAAGAAGTAATCTTACCAAGTTGAAAGTTAGACACTTGTCATATTTTCATGAAAAATCCCATATTATCCGGTTATTGCCACTGCCAGCTTTCAATAACAAGTAGTATATTTTCATGAAAATGAAATAGATTTCTCCTGTTAATGAAATCGTTAAAACCGAGGTTAAACTTCGTTTTATGAACACACTGGAACGGCTCCAAAATAGTCTTGATGTTTTGAGTAAGTCAGAGAAAAAAGTTGCTCAGGTCATCCTTGCTTCACCACAAACTGCCATCCATTCAAGCATTGCCACTCTGGCTAAAATGGCAAATGTGAGTGAGCCGACGGTTAATCGTTTTTGTCGTCGTCTCAACACCAAAGGGTTTCCTGACTTTAAATTGCATCTGGCACAGAGCCTCGCCAATGGTACACCTTATGTGAACCGCAATGTGGAAGAAAGTGACAGCGTCACCTCTTATACAAACAAAATTTTCGAATCAGTAATGGCAAATCTGGAAACGGTTAAAAGTAATCTCGATATTGCAGCAATTAACCGAGCAGTCGACCTTCTGACACAAGCCAGAAAACTCTCTTTTTTTGGTTTGGGGGCATCAGCCGCTGTGGCCCATGATGCCATGAACAAATTTTTTCGCTTCAATATTCCAGTGACCTATTTTGACGATATCGTGATGCAACGAATGAGCTGCATTAGTAGTACCGAAGGAGATGTTGTCGTATTAATTTCTCATACCGGAAGAACAAAAAGCCTTGTAGAAATTGCTAAACTGGCCCGCGGGAACGATGCAACAGTGATCGCCATTACCTCGACAGGCTCCCCATTAGCGCACGAAGCAACCCTCCCCATTCTGTTGGATGTACCCGAAGATACAGATATCTATATGCCGATGGTCTCAAGAATTGCTCAATTAACCATCATTGATGTGCTGGCAACTGGTTTCACACTGCGCCGCGGCTCAAAATTCAGGGATAATTTGAAGAGGGTCAAAGAAGCGTTGCGTAATTCACGGTTTGATAAGCCCGAATAAACCAGAAAATAGACTGTGTTTTTGTTCACTATTTATCAACTCTCCAGACTGATAGCATATGTAGACTTTTCCCCACTGCATATTCGCAGTGCGGGGTTAATAATCAATAAATTAAATGGTTATCCTACGGTAATCGAAAACTCATATACCCAATGGATTTCAAGTTCCCCCCCCAACGATGCGGCAACTTGAAAAACAAAAGGTATGCTTCATAGGTCAACGGAGTAATACATGTCCAGACGGCTCAGAAGAACAAAAATTGTCACTACACTTGGCCCAGCTACAGATCGTGACGACAATCTAGAAAAAGTTATCCAAGCGGGAGCCAACGTCGTCCGCCTTAATTTCTCTCATGGCACTGCGGAAGATCATATCCAACGTGCTAATAAAGTGCGCGAAATTGCTGCTCGTTTAGGTTGTCATGTTGCTATCCTCGGTGATCTTCAAGGACCCAAAATACGCATATCCACCTTTAAGGAAGGAAAAATTTTCCTGAATGTTGGGGATAAATTCCTGCTGGATGCCAATCTAAGTAAGGGAGAGGGAGATAAAGAAAAAGTCGGTATTGACTATAAAGGATTGCCATCTGATGTAACGGCTGGTGATATCCTGCTATTGGATGATGGACGCGTTCAATTGAAAGTCCTGGAAGTTCAGGGGATGAAAGTCTTCACAGAAGTGACTGTGGGAGGCCCGCTTTCCAACAATAAGGGCATCAATAAATTGGGCGGCGGGTTATCAGCCGAAGCACTGACAGCAAAAGATAAGGAAGATATCATCACAGCAGCCAAAATAGGTGTTGATTATCTTGCGGTTTCTTTCCCTCGTTCAGGTGAAGATTTGAATTATGCTCGCCGTCTCGCACGAGATGCAGGCTGTGAAACCCAAATCGTTGCAAAAGTTGAGCGAGCGGAAGCTGTTAGCAGTGATGAAATTATTGATGAAATTATTCTGGCATCGGATGTTGTCATGGTCGCTCGTGGTGATCTCGGTGTTGAAATTGGTGACCCTGAACTGGTTGGTGTACAGAAGAAACTGATCCGCCGCGCTCGCCAACTGAATCGTGTCGTGATTACAGCCACACAAATGATGGAATCCATGATCACCAACCCAATGCCGACACGTGCTGAAGTCATGGATGTCGCCAATGCGGTACTGGATGGTACTGATGCTGTTATGCTCTCTGCTGAAACAGCTGCGGGGCAGTATCCTGCGGAAACTGTTGCCGCTATGGCACAAGTCTGTCTTGGTGCGGAAAAAATGCCAAGTGTCAATGTTTCCAAACATCGCCTGGATATTACATTTGATAGCATTGAAGAAGCGATTTCAATGTCTACCATGTATGCAGCCAACCATCTGAAAGGCGTCAAGGCAATTATCGCCATGACTGAATCTGGCCGCACGGCTCGCATGATGTCCCGCATCAGTTCTGGCCTGCCTATCTTCTCTATGTCTCGCCATGAATCAACCTTAAACCGTACCGCCCTTTATCGTGGTGTGACGCCAGTTTATTGTAGCTCACATACTGACGGGATCGCTGCGGCAAATGAAGCAGTGAATCGCCTGCGCGATAAAGGCTATCTCATCTCTGGGGATTTGGTACTCGTGACCCAAGGTGATCAAATGGGAACTATTGGCAGTACCAATACCTGTCGCGTACTTGAAGTAGAATAATCTCAATATAAATAATAAAATATAGGGCTGTACTATCACGGCCCTCTTCTTACTATAAGAACTACGGTCATGTATTCAATATGTTGTTCTTCATCTATAATGCCCTTTTTGCGAGATAACATACATGGCTACAGTGGAAGTAGTATGTCGATTTTGTCGCCAAACAAAGGACATTAAAAAAACACGGTATTGGCAAAGGTGGTCACCAACGTTATCGTTGTTTATCCTGTCATCGTACTTTCCAGCTCGATTATTCTTACCGTGCCTATAATTTACTGCCTTCAGCCAACCATCTGGTTGGAAAATATTTTACTCAACGTATCGAACGCGAAAACTTAACCTTGCGTAACCGAATAAAGCGCCTGAACCGTAAAACACTCGGTTATTCAAAATCCCCTGAAATGCATAACAAAATCATTGGCACTTTCATTGAACGTGAATATTATGTTTGAGGGTGATCAACGCTTTGAATACATGACCGGATAATTTAGTACTACCCCCTAATTAGAAGGCAATTATTTATTAGGGGGGATATAAGTTAATTCATAGAGTGAATTCAATGGTTATATGTTGTCTTTTCAATTATAGGTCCTCTCTTTTATAAGGCTCAATATCCCCTGCTTTCCGCGTCTTAAGTAATTTTAAGATCCAAGTGTATTGTTCAGGATTCGGCTTCACCAATTCTTCCAATTCCTCATTCATCCGACGAGCAATATAAGTATCATCCTGTCCTACAATATCCTCCATTGGTGGGCGGATATAAATGTGCAACTGATGGGTTTGGCAATTATAAACTGGAAATAACGGAACAATGGCCGCGCGGCAAACTTTCATTAAACGCCCAAGTGCAGGCAAAGTAGCCTTATAAGTGGCAAAAAAATCGACGAATTCGCTATGCTCTTCGCCATGATCCTGATCAGGCAAATAATATCCCCAAAAGCCTTCACGCACTGTAGAGATAAAAGGTTTAATTCCCGCATCACGGGAATGCAAACGACCACTAAAGTGACAGCGCGCCTTGTTCCATAAGTAATCAGACACGGGATTGCTTTGGTGGTGAAACATGGCTGACATTTTTTGTCCACGTGCCGCCAACAACATTGCGGGAATATCAACAGACCAGCCATGTGGAACCATAAAAATGACATTCTTGCCTTGTGCCTTTAAAGCCTGAATAATGTCTTCGCCATGCCATTGGGTTCGTTCAAGTGTCGATTTTGCTCCCCTGAGACAAAGCTCCGCCAGCATAACAAACGATTGAGGAGCGGTAGCAAACATGCGATCAATCAGCTCTTCGTGCTGTTGTTCCGTTAACTCAGGGAAGCAGTAAATTAAATTGATTTTCGCCCTGCGACGAGCACTTTTCGCTTTTCTTCCCGCCCAAATACCTATCTTGGCTAGGAATGGATCACGCCATTTTACAGGGACATAAGACAATCCTGCCAATATACCCACGCCGGCCCAAAGCCCCCAATAACGGGGATGTAAATAAGCTCGATGAAACCGAGGGACATATCCCAATTTACTATCTGTATCTTTTTCTTTATTCATGAGCTAACTCTGATGATCCCAATATTTGCTCTCAAGGCGAAAGTTTACAACAAAAAATAAGATAAAAGCGGATGATAGTAATCATCCGCTTTTATCTCTGTCAATAATAGGAGGTTGATGCACTTAATCTAGCAACAATTGAGGCTTAGTCTCTTGAACCATTGCTACATATTCTGCACGCTCTTTACCACCTAGCCCACCAGAACGCGGTAATTTTGCAGTGAGCGGGTTAACCGGCCTCTGGTTATCCCAGAATTCAAAGTGCAAGTGTGGGCCTGTTGAACGCCCCGTATTCCCTGATAGCGCAATACGTTCACCCCGTTTCACTTTCTGACCCGGTTTTACCAGTATTTTCCTCAAGTGCATGTATCGAGTTGTATATTGACGACCGTGCCGAATGGCAATGAAATTACCGGCTGCACCATCAAATTTGGCGACAACAACTTCACCATCACCTACTGCCAAAACGGGCGTTCCTACTGGCATAGCAAAATCAACCCCTTTGTGTGCTGTAATTCTGCCGGTTACCGGATTTAAGCGATGTGGATTGAAAGAAGAAGATACTCTAAACTGTTTAGTTGTGGGGAAACGCAGGAAACCACGCTCAAGACCGGAAGCATTGCTGTCGTAAAAACGACCATCATTGGCCCGGAAGGCATAATAATCGTTGCCACCACTCTGTAAGCGAACACCTAACAATTGACTCTGTTCACTTTTCCCATCAAGCAGTTCACGGGACATCAGCACAGAAAAACGATCGCCTTTACGCAATTTGCGGAAATCTATCTGCCATTGCAACGCTTTTGTCACTTCTCTGGCTTCGCTGCTTGTTAATCCAGCAATCAGGGCACTACTATTAAAACTGCCATCAACTGTACCTGTAATGACACTATTTTTCCATTCTCCCTTCTGGAACTCTTGCGTTTCGTTAAAAATATCCCCTTCGCGAGTATAAACGCGAGTTTCACGACGTGATATATCCCAAGTCAGTGTTTTTAAATTCCCATTATCGTCAGTAATCCACGATAATGACTGACCAATACCTAAATTACGCAACGACTTATATTGATTTGCTAACAAAGCAACATCAGAGGAATCAATTCCGAACTGAGTTAAAATCGAGCTCAGGGTATCACCACTGGAGACAACATATTGGTGCGGAACATTTACTGCTGTATCAACAGAACTGCCATCATCATCCCCAATGCCCTCATTGGGGAGTTGTTCATTAGCATCCCCAGCGACATCATCCGTTGCTTCTGGAATGCTATTGGGGGTACTAAGAATAATACTACCTGTCCGTTCTTCTCGTTCATGGTAAACAACAGGCCGCCATATCGCGATAGCCAAAGTAACCAGCGTTAAAGATCCAAGCATGATCTTGTGTGGTTTGGGCAGGTTGTTGTATACCAGAACGATAGTTTTAGCTATCTGCTGCACTAATAAAATTCCTTACTGTACTAATTCAGGCAGCTCGCGTATTGTTTTGATAGCTGAGTTATAAATTTCATGTAGCTATCTTTATCCAATACGATACCACTCCCTAAAGGGTCAAGTATTCCAATACGTACATCCGTACCTTTTGCTACGGCATGAATAACGGCTGGCTTAAATTGAGGTTCAGCAAAAATACACCTTGCTTTCTGCTCAACCAATTGTGTTCGTATTTTGTGTAACCTCTGCGCACCAGGTTGTATTTCAGGATTGACCGTAAAAACACCTAGCGGAGCCAATTGGTAGTGTTTTTCAAAATAACCATAGGCGTCATGAAAAACAAAATAACCCTGCTTTTGTGCAGGCTTTAAAACATAAGTAATATTCTTATCAGTTTGTGCAAGCTGTCCATTGAATTTACGTAGGTTTACTTCTAATTGCTGTTTTTGTTGAGGATATTGTTCAATAAGCTGATCATATATTGCCTGAGCGACTTTTTCCGCAATCTCTGGAGAAAGCCAAATATGCATATTATATTCACCGTGATGATGATGTTCGTGATCTTCCTCATGTTTATGCTGATATGATTCAGCATCAGGATCATTACCATCTTCACTATTCTTCAATAATAGTGGCTTAATAGTAGATAATTCAGTCAGTGACAGTTGCTTATTCCGTTCAATTTTAGCTATCGGTTTCGCCAGAAAGGTTTCCATATCTGGGCCAATCCAAACAACCAAATCGGCTTGATTAATTTTCTGTACATCCAGAGGCCGTAACGCATAATCATGTGGAGAAGCACCATCGGGTAAAAGCACTTGAGTCTTTGTTACACCATCAGCAATGGCAGCAGCAATAAAACCCAATGGCCGAATGGATGTGACAACATCTGCCTGCGCAGAGCCATTCACTCCTGCCACTAACACAGTAGCTAATGCGATTTTATGAAAAAATTTATGCGCGTATTTCTGTGAGTTGTGTAACATAATATGAATATTCCATGCAGAAAATTTAATTATGTTATAATATAACATTTCAATGATTCTGCAAGACACTTTTGACTCACCAACTATGATTACCTTAAAAAATATTACGGTTGAATTTAGTAACCGCAAGGTATTAAACAATATTTCGTTCAATCTCAAGCAAGGGAAAATTCTGACGCTGATCGGCCCAAACGGTGCGGGAAAATCAACTCTGGTTCGCGTCGTTCTTGGTTTAGTCCAACCTACTTCGGGCACTATTGAACAGAACTCCGCGTTGAGAATTGGTTATGTTCCGCAAAAACTTAACCTTGATCCCACTCTACCCCTGACTGTTAAGCGTTTTATGCTGCTAAGGCCCAATGTGAAACCAGCAGATATCATGCCGGTATTAAATCGGGTCAAGGCTGCTCACTTATTGGAGCAACCAATGCAAAAACTGTCTGGTGGAGAAACTCAGCGAGTACTACTCGCCAGGGCTTTACTGAACCACCCCCAGCTTTTGGTTCTTGATGAACCAACACAAGGCGTAGATGTCAATGGTCAACTGGCGCTTTATGACTTAATCAACCAAATCAGAACAGAGCTTAATTGCGCTGTACTTATGGTATCCCATGACCTGCACTTAGTAATGGCGAAAACAGACGAAGTTTTATGCCTCAATCAGCACATTTGTTGTTCTGGCACACCGGAAGTGGTGTCAATGCATCCAGAGTTTATTGCAATGTTTGGGCATCATGGCGCAGAGCAACTGGCAGTTTACCGCCATCACCACAATCATCAACATGATCTTAGAGGGAAAATTATTTTGAAAAATGTTGGGGAATCACGTCGATGATTGAATTATTACTTCCTGGCTGGCTTGCCGGTATTTTTTTGGCAATTGCCGCAGGACCTCTTGGTTCTTTTGTCGTTTGGCGCAGAATGTCCTATTTTGGCGATACACTGGCACACGCATCACTGCTCGGTGTTGCATTCGGTTTCTCACTGAATGTGAATCCATTTTATGCGGTTATTGCGGTTACACTTATCTTGGCCACTATTTTAGTTTGGTTGGAAAAACGCCCGCAATTGGCAGTTGATACATTATTAGGCATTCTGGCTCACAGTGCCTTGTCGTTGGGCTTAGTCGTCGTTAGTTTTATGACCAGTGTAAGAGTCGATCTAATGGCTTATTTATTCGGCGATTTATTGTCTGTGACTTATGAAGATCTCTGGTTGATTGCGGCCGGTGTCGCGATTGTTACTGGATTACTGACATGGCAATGGCGCACCCTGCTATCAATGACCGTTAGCCAGGATCTGGCTTTTGTTGATGGCATTAAAATTCAACGTCTGCGTATCCTGCTGATGTTAGTGACAGCATTAACTATTGGGCTGGCAATGAAATTCGTCGGGGCGTTAATTATCACCTCCCTGCTGATTATCCCTGCCGCTACCTCCCGTCGTTTCTCCCGCACACCTGAGCAAATGGCCGTTTTTGCAATTATTGTCGGTATGCTTTCTGTTACGGGAGGATTAACATTATCGGCGTTTTATAACACACCGGCAGGGCCTTCCGTTGTGCTTTGTTCGGCAGTGTTATTTGCATTGAGTTTAACGTTCAAGGCAAGAAACTGATTTTCTCCCCTTCACCTGTCAATCTGCTGCTTGTTAGCGACAACTCCAATACAACACAAGGGTTATAATTTAAATAAGTTATAACCCTTCATACTTATCCATAGGTCAAGCATAATAAGGCGTGCTCTGCCATAAGTATTTGCCTAAAAGGAAAATATATTGAATTTCTTTACAAGATAATAGATACACCCAGCTCCTGGTAATTAACCCGAGCTGGTATGTCAGGATGGTTATTATTCGTCTTCCTTACTCAATCCAAAATGCCGGTAAGCATGATGGGTTGCAATACGCCCGCGTGGGGTTCGTTGAATAAATCCTTGCTGGATCAGGAAAGGTTCCAGCACATCTTCGATAGTTTCTCGTTCTTCACCAATCGCCGCTGCCAAGTTATCCAAGCCAACGGGGCCGCCCATAAATTTATCAATAATGGCAATCAGCAATTTACGATCAAGATAATCAAATCCGGCCGAATCTACATTCAGCATATCCAGAGCTTGAGATGCAATATTGATATCAACTGTGCCATTACCTTTCACCTGGGCAAAATCACGCACACGACGTAATAATCGATTAGTAATACGGGGAGTACCACGGGAACGCATCGCGATTTGTCTTGCACCATCATCTGAGATGTCTAATCCCATATAACGTGCACTACGGGAAACGATGCTTTGCAAATCATCAACATTGTAAAATTCAAGGCGCTGTACGATACCAAATCGATCACGTAATGGTGAAGTTAAAGAACCTGCACGAGTGGTCGCACCAATCAAAGTAAATGGGGGGAGATCAATCTTGATGGAGCGGGCGGCTGGCCCTTCGCCAATCATGATATCCAGTTGATAATCTTCCATTGCCGGATAAAGTATCTCTTCCACAATCGGCGATAAACGGTGGATTTCATCAATAAACAGTACATCATGCGGTTCCAGATTAGTGAGCATAGCGGCAAGATCCCCTGCCTTTTCCAATACTGGCCCCGATGTGGTACGAAGATTAACTCCCATTTCATTTGCAACAATATTTGCCAGCGTGGTCTTACCTAATCCAGGGGGACCAAAAATCAATAAGTGATCCAGTGCATCACCACGCTGACGTGCCGCCTGGATAAAAATTTCCATCTGCTCACAAACATGAGGTTGCCCAACATATTCAGACAGAAATTTCGGCCGGATAGCACGATCAATGGCTTCATCATCTTGCAGAACGCCTGCTGAAACTAGACGGTCAGCTTCAATCATCACTTAACTCCTGTGATTACAGAGCCGCACGAAGCGCTTCTCGAATAAGGGTTTCACAATCAGCACCTGGCTTAGCAACTTTGCTTACCATTCGGCTTGCTTCCTGTGGTTTATATCCCAGCGAAACCAGTGCCGCTGCGGCTTCTGCCTCAATATCAGCAGCAGAATTCGCTTGTTTGCTGACAGCCGGCAAATTAACATCACTACTTTGGTTAAATAGATCGCCATTAAGCCCCTTAAAGCGATCTTTCATCTCTACGACCAACCTTTCAGCCGTTTTTTTGCCAACACCCGGCAATTTAACCAATGAAGCAATAGCTTCTTGTTCTATAGCGGTAACGAATTGCTGGGCAGACATACCCGAAAGGATTGCCAGCGCTAATTTAGGCCCAACACCATTGACCTTAATCAGTTCACGGAAAAGCGCCCGCTCTTGTTTATCATTAAAACCGTATAATAGCTGAGCATCTTCACGTACAATAAATTGTGTAAATAAGATAGCTTCCTGACCAATTTCAGGCAGTTCATAAAAACAGGTCATTGGCATATGAACTTCATAACCGACACCATGAGTTTCCAATAAAACCAACGGTGGCTGTTTTTCCAACACGGTTCCTCTCAAACGCCCTATCACTGTTTACCCCCTGAAAATAAAATAAATCGTTCCGCTAGCTTATAGCACAAAAAAAACTGGACGTATATCCAGCATCAACTATTTCAGGCGACCTCGCGTTAAATTTAACCGCGCATCACCTACCCGAAGCAAGTTTTGGCTGAGATGACAATGTGTAATAGCAATAGCCAACGCATCAGCGGCGTCAGCCTGCGGATTAGCAGACAATTTCAACATCGAACGTACCATGTGCTGAATCTGGCTTTTTTCAGCCGCACCTGTACCGACCACCGTCTGTTTAACCTGCCGGGCGGCATATTCAAATACCGGTATGGATTGGTTAGAGGCCGCGACAATGGCCACACCACGCGCCTGCCCTAATTTCAAGGCTGAGTCCGCATTTTTCGCCATGAACACTTGCTCTATTGCAAAAACATTGGGCTGGAATTGGGTGATGATTTCAGTAATTCCGGCGTAGATCTTCTGCAAACGACCGGGTAAATCATCTACTTTTGTCCGAATACAACCGCTACCGAGATAGATAAGTTGCCGTCCCTGCTGGCGAATAACGCCATATCCCGTGACTCTAGAGCCAGGGTCAATACCAAGAATAATCGCCATATCGAATTATTCACTTAAATTCCGCCTAAATCGGCTCGCCTGAGATATGGGATAGAAACGTTAGAGAAAGTGCCCTGATTTAAGGAACACTTTCTCTACGCTGTGAACCCTAATGCTAATTACAGCAGTGCTGCAACCTCATCAGAGATTTCACCATTATGATAAACTTCTTGCACATCATCAGAATCTTCAAGCATATCGATCAGACGAAGTAATTTAGGCGCAGTTTCTGCATCCAGTTCCGCTTTCGTAGATGGGATCATAGAAACTTCCGCAGAATCTGCCTTGAAACCTGCTGCATCCAATGCATCTTTAACATTTCCGAAAGACTCTGGAGTAGTATAGACGTCAATTGCACCATCATCATAAGTTTCAACATCGTCAGCACCCGCTTCCAACGCTGCTTCCATCACCGCATCTTCGTCCAAGCCTGGTGCGTAGGAAATAACCCCTTTCTTGGTGAACAGATAAGAAACAGAGCCATCAGTTCCCAGGTTACCACCTGCTTTGGTGAACGCATGACGAACTTCAGAAACAGTACGGTTACGATTATCACTCAAGCATTCAACCATTACTGCTGTACCGCCAGGGCCGTAGCCTTCATAAATAATGGTTTCCATGTTATCTGTTTCGTCGTTACCAACACCACGGGCAATTGCGCGATTCAACGTATCACGGGTCATGTTGTTGGACAGCGCTTTATCGACGGCAGCGCGCAAACGTGGGTTGGAATCTGGATCACCACCACCCAGTCGAGCAGCCGTGACCAATTCACGGATAATTTTTGTAAAAATCTTACCGCGTTTGGCATCCTGTGCAGCTTTGCGGTGTTTCGTATTGGCCCATTTACTATGACCTGCCATGTAAATATCTCCGATAAAACGTCTTGTAGACTAAATTACAAATTCTTCAATTGCTTGCCGATTGCTCCACGACTTCGTCAGTTTGGCCGCTTCTTCCGCAGCCAACCATTGATAAGCCAGATGTTCAGTCAGCAAAATCTCTCGCTCCTCAGGTAACGCCAGAGAGAACCAATGTTCTTTATTCCGCGTTATCCCCGGGGCATATCGATGTCGTAGGTGCGAGAAAATCTCATAATAAAGACAGCGTTGACAATCTTTCAGTTCAAGATTTTCATTGATAATATCAATGCCTACCTCTTCCTGTACTTCACGTAACGCCGCCTCCCACGGTTTTTCGTCCTTTTCAAGGCTACCTGTCACAGATTGCCAAAATTCAGGATCGTCCCGTCGCTGTAGCATCAGCACCCTTTTGCTGTTAACGGCGTAAATCATAACCAGTACAGATTCAGGGCGCTTATAAGCCATTATTCGTTCTCTTTTTTAACGACTGAAATAGCCAGTTCTTCCAACGCCGCTGAATTCGCCGGGCTTGGTGCATCAGTCATCAAACATGCCGCTGCCGTTGTTTTCGGGAAAGCGATCACATCACGAATATTATCTGTATCAGTCAGCAACATGACGAGGCGATCCAAGCCGAAAGCCAAACCTGCATGTGGCGGTGTACCGTATTTCAGAGCGTTCAGCAAGAAACCAAATTTCTCCTGCTGTTCCTCCTCGTTAATACCCAGAATGCGGAATACAGACTGCTGCATTTCATTGCGATGGATACGGACAGAACCACCACCTACTTCATAGCCATTGATAACCATGTCATAAGCGTTCGCAATAGCAGATTCTGGATTACTTTCCAACTCAGCCGCCGACATGTCACGCGGAGAAGTAAATGGATGATGCATTGCCGTCAAGCCACCTTCTCCGTTTTCTTCAAACATAGGGAAATCAATAACCCACAGCGGTTTCCAACTTGCCAAATCTGTGATATTCAAGTCACGACCCAGTTTCAGGCGCAGTGCTCCCATCGCGTCAGTAACAATGTTTTTCTTATCAGCACCAAAGAACAGGATATCACCATCCTGAGCATTAGTACGGGACAACAGGCCCTCAACTACCTCCGCAGACAGGAACTTAGCAATCGGGCTTTGTACCCCTTCCAGGCCAGCAGCACGGTTGTTAACTTTCATCCATGCCAAACCCTTCGCACCATAGATGC
The DNA here is from genome assembly GCF_014467265.1 of Xenorhabdus sp. TS4. Lineage (NCBI taxonomy): Bacteria > Pseudomonadati > Pseudomonadota > Gammaproteobacteria > Enterobacterales > Morganellaceae > Xenorhabdus > Xenorhabdus sp. TS4. The sequence continues at coordinate 78,182 of NZ_NKHQ01000022.1, forward strand.
CAACAAATTTACCGTACTCATCAATTTGCTTGCGGCTTAGCTCTGACCCGCCAGGAACGCGAATAGCCGCAACACGGCCTTTTGGATTGTTTGCTGGTTCTGCAAAAACAGAGAATTCCACGTCTTTAACCAGATCGGCAATATCCATCAATTCCAGAGGGTTACGCAAATCTGGTTTATCTGAACCAAAGCGGCGCATGGCTTCTTCGAATGTCATAATTGGGAAGCTGCCCAAATCGACACCTTTCACATCCAGCCACAGTTCACGGATCATTTTTTCCATGATCTCGCGAACTTGTTCAGCGGTCATAAACGAGGTTTCAACGTCGATCTGAGTAAATTCTGGCTGACGATCGGCACGTAAATCTTCATCGCGGAAGCACTTCACAATCTGGTAATAACGGTCGAAGCCAGACATCATCAACAACTGTTTGAAAAGCTGCGGAGACTGCGGCAGTGCATAAAATTCACCTTTATGCACACGGCTTGGCACTAAATAGTCACGCGCACCTTCTGGTGTTGCCTTAGTCAGCATTGGTGTTTCAACATCAATGAAACCCGCAGTATCCATAAAACGACGCACAAAACTGGTGATCTTCGCACGGGTTTTCAGGCGCTGTGACATTTCCGTGCGACGCAGATCAAGATAGCGGTATTTCAGACGCTGTTCTTCGCTGTTATTCTGGTTGCTGTCCAGAGGCAATGGCTCCGAGCGGTTGAAAACCATCAGGCTTTCTGCGAAAACTTCAATTTCGCCGGTTGCCATATCTTTATTGATTTGGTTATCAGGGCGCGCACGCACAATCCCTGTAATTTGAATACAAAATTCATTACGCAGTTCAGAAGCCTGAGCAAAGACCTCTTTCTGATCTGGGTCAAAAAATACCTGAACGATACCCTCGCGATCTCGCATATCAATAAAGATCAAGCCACCTAAATCACGGCGACGATTTACCCACCCACAAAGAGTCACTTTCTGGCCTTCATGGGCCAGGTTCAACTGCCCACAATAATTAGTACGCATACAATATCCTTTTACTCAGCTCGTTATGCTTTCTGCTGCGGAAATTTTGGCATTGTTTTTAGGAAGAGTGTTATATTTGATATAATCCAATTAAAACATGTAATTAAATAAAACACACACTTGATAAAATAACAAATGTACACCAGTATGTACAAACAGAAAACATGCTCACTATAGCATATAGCAATGGATTTTACGCTCGTTAGATAGGGAAAGTATAGGGTCATAGGGTGAGGATAAGGATGAGAAGGAAAGCTGGTCACTATGGGCAGAGATCTGCCCTTTAACATCTAGGAATCACCTAAAGAATTCTCCGATTTGAAATCGGGAAATCCCCCCAGAGGAGGGCTTGAATCTAAGCTGTCCAATAAATTTAGCGTAACCTATTGATTTTTTAATTCCCGCTCAAGAACGGAATCCAGTCAAATCAAGGGGTTAAAAGAGGAGGATTCTCCTCTTTAGATAGCCTCAACTCCCCTGAAAAAACAGATAATTACATTCAAAGTTTGGTATTTTCTTTCTCTTCAAAAACGATATTTATCCTATCAGTTTCAAAACCGCCCACATGTTGTGTATTCCCCATAGAACAATTATTCAGATCTGGACAATAATTATAACAATTCTGATCTGGGCACGTTGCATTTATAATAAAGTCTTTGCATGTGCTCGTAACTGCCGTATGCCATTGAGGAGCAACAGGTATTGTCCAATAGAGAGTGACACTCCATTGCAATAAACAAGCGTTAAGATCCAGGCTGGCCGGATCATTTTTCGTACTCACCGCCCAAATTATTTTTTTCTGCCTCCCCACACACGTCGTGCTGGAGTTAATATCCTGAACGGGTATATCCAGCTTTGAGGATTGGTCAAGCTTGAAATTTAATGGACCCGGTTTAGCTATACACGAGTCATTTATTCTGGAAAAATAATAAACATTATCAGCAATTGGTTTAAGAGGTACATTAAGGCTTTTAGATGACTTCTGACTCATAAAGCTTATATTATAATCCTGCCAAGCCAACGCTGGCTGTATGATTAAAGATAAAATTGTTAAAACGGTACTAAATAAAAGTTTCATATCGCCCCTCCCTTCTCATGAAATCACTCAAAATAACTCGGCAATATTTTTGCTTCGTTATTACTTCACCGTGAATGGAGTACTAGTACTGAAATGATAATCGCCAATATCATATAGGTTATTCACCTATCCGCTTTAGTATAAGTAAGCAGCCTTAATGACCATAACTCAAAATCCAACAGACTATTAAGGTTGTTCAACCGGCAACTTTCTGCGAGTTTAGAGACGCGGTGAAACTCAGATACAAAAATGCCACCAGCCCGTGTCCGTTGGGTACGCGATGAGAACGGCTAGCAGCATGGATTATTTCTGTAACCACTCAAGGGAACGGGCACAGAAATATTTCATTTAGTTTCAGATGGTAACCAATTGTTAAGCATTATTCGCTTGTTATTGGGCGAAAATGGGTTTATAGGTTTTCGTATTGTTGCTGTAATGTTGCATTAATGTTAATTAGGCGAAATATGGGGAATAATAAAATGAAAAAATTCATTCTGCTTTGCCTGTTGGCAAGCACAACTCTTTTAGCTTCAATGCAAACTTATGCCATAATGTGCTCGGTGTTTCCTCCAGATAGCCCAGAATGGCAAAAGTGTGTAAGTCAGTGCGCAGTATACCCACAGATACTAAGCCCAATCTGTTTATAATAAAATCTAAAATCGAGGAGGACGGCGCATTCCTGCCCCCCCAATATCATTTGCTCTGGGGTGGCAATTTGTCATTTTCTATTTCCCGTATCGCCCGTTTATCCAGATTGCACTGTTCAATGACCGTCAGTAACTGCTCATTCAAAATGAGTCACTATATACTGGAAATTCTGACCGGAGATAACGCCATAACACCGTTCTTGACAAGACAATTTTTTGCTATCCACTAACATTCATAGAATTTATGATTAAATACTATGATTTATAGCGACAGTTTTCTTTTTGCGGTTTATTATCATTTGGCCGTTTTTTGGTTAGGCAATTGGAGTTAAAAAATGGTTAGCTCGCTTTATATCGTACTGGGCGCACTACTGTTAATTAAGCTGTCTCTGGATGTAGTCAAATTAAGAACGCAATATCGGGTCGCTTATGGTGATGGCGGTTTTTATGAATTGCAAATAGCCATTCGGGTTCATGGTAATGCAGTTGAATACATTCCAATTTCAATGTTGTTATTGATTGTGATGGAGATGAATGGAGCACCCGTTTGGATGCTGCATATTTGTGGATTGGTATTACTATCAGGCAGAATACTACACTACTTTGGCTTGCGTCATCGAGAAATGCGCTGGCGACGTATGGGCATGGCAGCAACCTATATCTCAATGATAATCATGATTCTCAACAACATCTACTATTTACCGTGGGAACAGATCTTTTCTCTCTATACATAATCTATTCCCTATATGAATAGTTCCCCACATCTTCTGCATATTTTGCGTTGTAGCTCGATGGCAAAAACGTTGTAAGCATAGTGATTAGAGTCATCCCGGGGCGGTGTGTTGCCGCCTGAGGATCTATCTATTGATTATCTCCCTTTCTGCCTTTTCCTGCATTCTGTTAGAATAACCGCTTCTTATTGTTTCCAAAATCAATGCTGTTATGTCAAATCAAGAATCTCATAATCAACGGGATAGCCTGTTCTCTGCCCCAATTGCCAATTTAGGTGACTGGAATTTCGATGAACGGGTTGCAGAAGTCTTTCCTGATATGGTGAAACGCTCAATTCCCGGTTATTCCAATATCATTTCCATGATAGGTATGCTGGCAGAACGTTTTGTAACGCCAAATAGTCAAATTTATGATCTCGGTTGTTCCCTTGGTGCAGCCACGTTATCAATCCGCCGTGCTATTAGCGCCGAAAATAATAGTGTCAATCCCCATACAGAGGGTTGCCATATTATTGCCGTCGATAACTCACCGGCAATGATCGAGCGCTGCCGCCGCCATATTGACTCTTTCAAAGCCAACATCCCCGTTGAAGTCATCGAACAGGATATTCTTGATACCGACATTCAAAATGCATCAATGGTCATTTTGAATTTCACATTACAATTCCTGCATCCTGATGATCGCCAGAAAATGCTGGATAAAATCTATGCCGGTTTAAAACCTGGAGGCGTTTTGGTGCTCTCGGAAAAATTCAATTTTGAAGATGAGCAGATTGGCGAGTTGCTATTCAACATGCACTATGATTTCAAGCGAGCCAATGGTTACAGCGAACTGGAGATCAGCCAAAAACGCAGTATGCTGGAAAATGTCATGCGGACAGATCCTGTTGAAACTCACAAATCACGTCTCAAACAAGCAGGATTCCAGCACGTTGAAGTCTGGTTCCAATGTTTTAACTTTGGCTCATTATTAGCAATAAAAGGAGCTGAACAATGATTGATTTCAGTAACTTTTATCAATTAATCGCCAAAAACCACTTAAGTCACTGGTTGGAATGCCTGCCTGCACAATTAAGCCATTGGCAACAAGCCTCATTGCATGGTCAGTTCAGTTCATGGATAAAAATTCTGGAAAACCTGCCTGAAATTAACCCCACCCAGCTTGATCTGAAAAATGGTGTCATTGCGAACCATGAACCAAAGCTAGCAAACGGTGAAAAAGCCCGTATTCAAAATATCCTAAAGCTATTGATGCCGTGGCGTAAGGGACCTTTTTCACTGTACGGCGTGGAGATTGATACCGAGTGGCGTTCTGACTGGAAATGGGATCGCGTCCTTCCCCATATTTCTTCTTTAGAAGGCAGAACCGTTCTTGATGTCGGCTGTGGCAGTGGTTACCACATGTGGCGGATGGTGGGTGAAGGTGCTCATTTAGTTGTAGGTATTGACCCAACCCAGCTTTTCCTATGCCAATTTGAAGCTATCAGAAAATTACTGGGCAATGACCAACGCGCCCATCTTCTGCCTTTAGGCATTGAACAATTACCAGAACTACAAGCCTTTGATACAGTGTTTTCAATGGGCGTGCTTTATCATCGCCGTTCACCTCTCGATCATCTATGGCAACTGAAAAACCAGTTAGTTTCCGGCGGTGAATTAGTTTTGGAGAGCTTGGTTATTGAAGGTGACGAACATCAATGCCTTATTCCAGGTGAACGTTATGCACAAATGCGGAATGTCTACTTTATTCCGTCTGCCAAGATGCTAAAAGTTTGGTTAGAAAAATGTGGTTTTATTGATGTCCGAATCGTTGATCAGGCGGTCACAACACTGGATGAACAACGCCGGACAGAATGGATGAAGACTGAATCGCTGATCGATTTTCTTGAGCCAAACGATCATAGTAAAACGATAGAAGGCTACCCAGCACCACTGCGGGCTGTCCTTATTGCCCGCAAACCATAATCTTTCTTTTTTATCTTTTAGGTTGCTTTTTGCTGGCTGATTACCCCAGTTACATAGTCAATGATGTCACTGGGGATTCAGATGAAACACATACAGAGTATTTTAGTTTGTCCGTTGAACCAAACTAATCACTCCCTTCATCGACTCAACTAACTGCCCATCAACACAATGGTAAGCATATTCATCTACACCACTGTCGTCAGAACTCATTGTCACGCCTGCTTTTCGATATTTCATGGCAGAAGGCACGATCTTACCTGCTGAACTGTGAACTTCTGTTATTCCAATTTCCAGAAATTTACAGATATTACTCATTCTGACACCCGCCCCAGGCATAATAATCGGCCCCTGGCTGGCCTGTAACAATTCTTTTAACAAAGGTAATCCTAACTCAGCACTTTGTTGCTGGCCCGAAGTTAAAATACGCTGCACACCGAGCTCTGTCAGTTGCTCCAACGCAACATGTGGATTGAAACACATATCAAAGGCACGATGAAAAGTGACTTCCATATTCCCTGATAATGACATCAATTGCCTCATGCGAAGCCGATCGATATGACCTTCTTCGTTTAACACACCAAAAACGATACCAGGAAATCCCATATCACGGATACGAGCAACATCATTTTTCATCACTTCGAAATCGGTATTGCTGTAACAGAAGTCTCCCCCTCTTGGCCGTACAATGGGATGCACAGGAATTGATAAACGCTGTAATGCGTGCTGCAATGTCCCGAAACTCGGTGTTACCCCGCCTTCCGACGGACTTGCACACAATTCAATGCGATCTGCGCCCGTCTGTTGTGCAACCAAAGCACAGCTTATGCTATAACAGCAAATTTCTAGTTTTATCATTCAAAGCTCTCCCTCGAAATAGTTCATTCAAATATGGCGCACTACAACGAGCCTATCGCCACACTGAATTGCAGCACTACGATAAAGATCACAAAAAGAACACTATTCATTTACAACTCACTTTTGATGATCTCTTTGAGAGAAAAAGGGTGAAATTTGATTGTAATTTCACCCTTCGTCACCGCTAACGTTGGGTTTGGTAACCTTTCATTATCCCCTTTTGGATGACTCTCTTTTGTGATAAAAACAATGGGTAGCGGATAAGGCAGTAATTTATAGGCTTCGTGTATCAGTTGTTCTGGTGGCACAGGCAGGACAAATTCGACATGCTCCCAACCTTCGTGCAAATATTGCTTTTTACCCGGATAAGGTAACTCGACACAATCAATTTGCCAGCCAAGTAAGGTGATTGGCTGGCTTAACTCAAATAAGCTGATTGGCCGGCCATTGATCCAGCTTTCAGACAACAATTGACCACATTGCAGAAAACCTTGACGCCAGCGATCAGCGATTGAAATATCATTACAACGCAGGGAAATATGATCCGCTGCATATTGCGTAAGTTCCAAGCCAAGATATTCACCAAACTGCTTTAACTTTTGCTCAAACTGATATAAATCAGTCACCAAATCCTGTAATTCAGAAATTGTTGAAAAGTGTGTCATCTTTCCCCCAGCAAAAAACTATCGCCTGAAAGGCGAGCTGAAAACAAAAAGTCATACCGCAAGCGGCGGCTGATGGTAGCATGCAGGATGCTGAATATGGTATAAAACCTGTTATTTTGTCTAACCCACACGCTTGAAAGTATTTGCACAGTTCAAATGCAGGGCTTTTGTGCGTAATTTAAGGTAACTCGGTGAATATTCAGGCCATTCTTTCAGAAAAAATCAGCCATGCGCTGATTGCTGCTGGTGCTCCAGCCGACAGTGAAGCTCACGTTCGTCAATCTGCAAAAGCTCAGTTTGGTGACTACCAGGCAAATGGTGTCATGGCGGCAGCGAAAAAAGTGGGAATGCCACCCCGACAATTGGCAGAAAAAGTCGTCAGTTTGCTGGATCTGCAAGGAATTGCCAGCAAAGTTGAGATTGCAGGCCCTGGTTTTATCAATATCTTTCTGGATAAAACATGGGTTGCTGCCAATATCGAAACTGCGCTGAAAGATGAAAAACTGGGTATCACTCCGGTAGCACCGCAAACCATCGTTGTCGACTATTCTGCACCGAATGTGGCAAAACAAATGCACATTGGACACATTCGTTCCACGATTATTGGCGATGCCGCAGCACGTACCCTTGAGTTTTTAGGTCACAAAATCATCCGAGCCAACCATGTTGGTGACTGGGGTACTCAGTTCGGGATGCTGATTGCCTATCTGGAAAAAATCCAGAACGAAGATGCCAGTGATATGGCATTGGCCGATTTGGAAGCCTTCTACCGTGAAGCGAAGAAAACTTACGACGAAGATGAAGAGTTTGCTGTTCGTGCCCGTAGTTACGTAGTAAAACTGCAAGGTGGTGATGAATATTGTCGTACCATGTGGCACAAACTGGTTGATATCACCATGTCACAGAATCAGGAAACCTATAATCGCCTGAATGTGACTCTGACAAAAAAAGATGTTATGGGTGAAAGCCTGTATAACGATATGCTGCCTGGCGTTGTTGCCGACCTGAAACAACGTGGGTTTGCCGTTGAGAGTGATGGTGCTATCGTGGTTTACTTTGATGAGTATAAGAACAAAGAAGGCGAGCCAATGGGTGTTATCATCCAGAAAAAGGATGGGGGCTATCTTTATACCACCACGGATATCGCTTGTGCCAAGTACCGTCATGAAGTCTTGCATGCTGACCGTGTTCTTTATTACATCGATTCACGCCAACACCAACATCTGATGCAGGCCTGGGCAATAGTTCGTAAGGCAGGTTATATTCCTGAGTCCATGTCACTCGAACACCATATGTTTGGCATGATGTTGGGTAAAGATGGTAAGCCATTCAAAACCCGTGCAGGTGGTACTGTAAGGCTGTCTGATTTGTTGGACGAGGCCATTGAACGTGCAGACACTCTCATCCGCGAGAAAAATCCAGATATGCCGGAAGACGAACTGAAAAAAGTTGTCAACGCGGTAGGTATTGGTGCGGTGAAATATGCGGATCTTTCCAAAAACCGAACTACCGACTATGTATTTGACTGGGATAACATGCTCGCCTTTGAAGGTAATACCGCACCTTATATGCAATATGCATATACCCGCGTAAATTCTATCTTCAAACGCGCAGAAATCGATGAAAGCAGCCTGACCCACCCTATTCTTCTGAACGAAGAACGTGAACAAACCCTGGCGACACGCCTGTTGCAATTTGAAGAAACAATCACAACTGTTGCCCGTGAAGGCACTCCTCACGTAATGTGTGCTTACCTCTATGATCTGGCTGGCCTGTTCTCTGGTTTTTACGAACATTGTCCAATCCTGAATGCGGATAGCGAAGAGGTGCGCCAGAGCCGCCTGAAACTGGCTTTGCTGACGGCAAAAACCTTGAAGCAAGGTCTTGATACTTTAGGTATCGAGACGGTAGAACGGATGTAATCACCTTGTCCCAAACTGGCATGATTTAGTCATGCCAGTTTTTAATCAGGGCTAAAAAACATCGGTAATGATACCGCCCAATCATTCATTGAGCGGTATAAATCATTAAACAGTCGTTTAATGAAAATGTAATTAACTAATTGACCAGTTAGTTACATCGATCCTCGCTGGGCAAAATCCTTCAATCGGAACCCCATCAAAGCCAGAGCAGCAAAATAACTACTTGCACCCGCAATCACAACCCCCATCAACCGTAACAGACGCAATGCCATATTGCCCTGATCCCAGGCAGGCATAAACCACAATATTGTCAGTAATACCCCAACCATGACTACGATTGCCATCGCCAACTTCAATAGGAAGAGACCCCAGCCAGCCAGCGGTTTAAAAATCTCACGCTTACGCAATTGCCAATAAAGCATACTGGCATTGAAACAGGCAGCCAAACCGATAGAAAGCGCCAATCCCGCATGTTTTAATGGGCCAATAAAAGCAAGGTTCATTAACTGAGTCAAAATCAGGGTTGCAATCGCAATCTTAACTGGGGTTTTAATATCCTGACGAGAGTAAAAACCAGGAGCGAGAACTTTAACCACAATCAATCCCATCAAGCCAAAGCAGTACGCAATTAATGCGCGTTGTGTCATTTCTGCATCGAAGGCAGAAAAATTGCCGTATTGAAAGAGTGACACAGTTAAAGGCTCTGCCAGAATACCCAACGCCACCGCGCAAGGTAAAGCCAACAAAAAGCAAAGGCGCAATCCCCAATCCATTAACCTTCTATATTCTAGGTGATCCCCATTGGAAAAACTTTTTGCCAGTGAAGGCAGAAGGATCGTGCCTAACGCCACTCCCAGCACTCCCGAAGGTAATTCCATTAAACGATCGGCGTAATACATCCACGAAACCGAGCCAGAAACAAGAAATGAGGCAAAAATGGTATTAATGATCAATGAAATTTGACTGACTGAAACCCCCAAAATAGCAGGCCCCATCTGACGAATAACACGCCATACACCACTGTCAAAAAAAGAAATTCGTGGCAACACCAGCATACCTATTTTTTTCAGGTGCGGAAGCTGGTAAGCCAATTGCAAAATACCACCGGCGATCACTGCCCAACCTAATGCCATCACAGGTGGGTTACAGTAAGGTGCTACAAACAGCGAAAAGATGATCATGCTGATATTAAGCAATGTTGGTGCAAAAGCGGGCACAGAAAAGCGATTCCACGTATTGAGAACCGCTCCCGCTAACGAAGCCAGAGATATCAAGAAAATGTAAGGGAAGGTAATTCTGAGTAGATCACGGGTTAAAGTGAACTTATCCGGTGTATCTGTAAAACCCGGTGCCGTAACATAGATGATCCAGGGCGCGGCCATCACCCCTATCACTGTGACTATCGCCAAAATCAGCGTCAACATCCCTGATATATAAGTAATAAAGGTGCGTGTCGCTTCATCCCCCTGCTGATTTTTATACTCAGAAAGTATAGGAACAAACGCTTGTGAAAAAGCGCCCTCAGCAAAAATACGGCGCAGTAAGTTAGGGAGTTTGAAGGCAACGAAAAAGGCATCTGTCGCCACACCCGCACCAAATATACGAGCAATGATGGCATCACGAATAAAGCCCAGAACGCGGGAAAACATCGTCATTGAGCTGACCGCGGCCAGTGATTTCAGTAAATTCATGGTATTTTCTAAGATTGATTTTTATGAAACGAATATAAAAGATGTAAAGCAATTAGGCCAAAAAAATCAAGCTAATATTGTGGAATATTAATAATTTCTATTCATTTCAAAGCTGGGGAGAATGGCAAACAACCTCAACCTATATGCAACCTACAACCAGATGGCTTTACAAGGTGTTACTTTTTTGCGCATTAAATGTTGCCAAAAATCTTCATTTATATCCCATTAATTAATTTTATGTTTTGGTGTTCATCCATGATTAACATATAAAATTACTCAACCGCCATCCCAGTATATTCTTTACCTATATTAATCCAACTTGCATCTTCAATCAGCATTACATCTTGATTAGTTTTTATATCAATTATAGGCGTTATAGTATTTAAAAAGCCAGGCAAGGGGACATTATAATGAATTGTATTATGAGGGTATTTTCCAGAATCAGGGAATAGTAATGGCTTAAAAGATTTATTTTTATATTTTCCTATAGCTCCATAGTAATCCCATTATTTATCCGCCTTTTCTTTACTTACCAAAATAATTATTAGAAAAATTTTAGCATAGATCATCTATTATAGCCTCATACTAAAAAACAAACCTCTGTATAATATGATGATAATTAACATATTAACTACATCCCCAAACTGTCATATATCGTAGAGAAAATAGATATCATCATAAAACGACTTTCTAATCCACATAAAAAATGAATTTATTGATTAATTACTCTAAACTTTATGTTTACTTTACTATCTAATTATCAAAGAATTTTTTATGACGGAAATTACATTAACCAGCTCAAAAAAACATTCTTTCCGAAAGAATGTTCAAGGTTAGAATAACCACTTTAATCTATTGAATATAGATTATGTATTTCAATATCTCAAAAATGAGTCTCAGTCTAAACATTTAAGTAATTATAGAAAAAAACAAACCGTGTATTTTAAAACTTTTTATATAATATAAACATAAACATAAACATAAATAAACATAAACATAAACATAAACATAAACATAAACATAAACATAAACATAAACATAAACATAAACATAAACATAAACATAAACATAAACATAAACATAAACATAAACATAAACATAAACATAAATAACTAGAATAATGAAATTCAACAAAAAAATAAAACTATATATTTCATAAATAAGGGAGCACCTATAGATTGCAAATACCAAACATTATGCTTAAACTCATATCAGAGAAACTATCGCCCTACATTCCCACTTTTGTATGTTCCTTAACCCTGCAAGGAATATGCGGTAGCTTTAACCAAAAGCAAGGATATCCTTATGGAAAGACAGTTTATCGCACATACCTCATCATCTGATAATACTTTATATTTCAAATCCCTTAGAGGGATAGAAAGGTTATCTGAGGCCTACCAGTTTGAGATTGAATTATTGAGCGAAAAGAGGTTATCAGATCCAATATCGCTACATAAGACGATACTAACTGTAGAAATAAAGAATAAATCAGCACAAACAAGATACTTAAGTGGTTATATAGAAAAAATATCCTATGCCCCATTCTATAAATATGATGACAGGCTTTATTTATATACGGCCACCGTCAGACCTAAATTATGGGAATTAAAACAAAGTATTGGTTATAGTATATGGCAAGATAATACTGTACCCGATATTATCGCCGAAGTACTCAATAAAACTAATATTCTATTTGAAAATCAGCTTGTTGAAAAATATCGCACATGGGAATATTGCGTCAAGCATAATGAAACTGATTTCGATTTTATCCATCGCCTGATGGAACATGAAGGAATTTACTATTATTTCAAACATGAAATGGGAAACCATACCATGATCCTGGTTGACGCGCCTCAATCACATGAGCCAATGCCTGGATATAAAAATATTTACTATATCAACAAGGGTGATTCACCGAAAACACACATCAAAGAATATATCTACAATTGGAATGTCTCCAGTATCACTATACCAAATACTTACAGCCTTGATGACTACGACTTCCGTAAACCACGGGCTGAACTATATACAGCTACCCAGACCCCAATCAGCTCTATTGATAATACAGAAATATTCATTTGGCCCGGGCGCTATGTAGAAAATGAACAAGGGCAATTTTATGCCCGAGTTCGCCAGCAAGCTGCTGAAGCAAAAAGTGAGCTGATTAATAGCAAAGGAAATGTGCTGGGAATAGCTCCGGGACATATTTTCACACTATCTCTACCCAATGACATCAAAGGCGATGATCATGGTGACTATTTAATTATAGGCGCACATTACTTTCTTTATGAAAAACCTTACATAGCCAGTTCTCCTGACGGTGCTTCTGATATCGTTACTGACAATATCTTTAACGCACTCACTAGTGACCTTCTTAATTCAGACGCAGATAAAAACAAAAACACGATTCAATTTGAGGCAATTCCTGCCAGCACTCATTGGAAACCGCTGACAATGACGCCGTGGCCAAAAGTGACTGGTCTTGAAACCGCCGTCGTTACCGGCCCCAAAGATAAACAAATATGGACTGACAAATACGGCCGTATAAAAGTGAAATTCCGTTGGGATAAGGATCGCAAAAAAGATGATACCCGCTCTTGCTGGGTACGTGTTGCGAGCCATTGGGCTGGCTGGCGTTATGGCAGTATATGTGTCCCTCGTGTGGGCGAAGAAGTGGTTATCAGCTTCGTCAATGGTGATCCTGATAAACCTTTAGTTATTGGCAGCACTTATAACAATGAGAATATGCCTCCATGGGAGCTACCTAAATATGAAACCCGTGTCGGTATTATGTCGAATACCAAGGGAGGTAAGCATGATCAGGCAAATTATCTCTTTTTAGATGATGAACCGGATAAGGAATTATTTGATCTGCATGCAGAACGGAACATGAATATCTCGGTGGAAAAAGATAAAAAAGTCACTATTGATGGAAGCCGTACGACTGAAATAAAAAAACAGCAAAAAGACACAGTGACTGGAAATGCTAACTTCACCTATAAGGCAAACCATGAAACATCCATTCAAGGCAAAGATACATTAACGATCAACAACGGTCAGCAAGAAACCATCAAAAATGGACGAAAAACCGAGATTAATGGTGGCGATACTTACACACTTAAGGGGAATTTAAACGCAAAAATTGATGGGAATTGGGTGCAGAACATTACAGGAGTGACGGCAATCTCAAGCCCCAACCTTATTACGATAAAAAGCGATACCAATGTGGTAATAGATTCCCCGAACTCTGTGTTTTCAGCTAGTATTGCCTCTATATCCACGACAGCGCTCTCACTGAGTGCGATCGAACAATCATACAGTACCGGCCTCTTTTCGGCGAGTATGAAAACGATGAACCAATCATTTAATGTCAATGAATTCAGTAAGACAATATTTTCCAACAGCCAAACAAGTGTAGCTATAGATAAAGCGGAGCTGGCATTGGACGACTCAACGATTTCAATTGAAAACTCAAATACCAATATTTCAAATAGCAGCTTACATATCCTTAACTAATGACTATCTTCTAATAACTATCCCCATGAATAATTGCCAATACTTCCAGGGTTGTTATGAAAATCATCAAACCGTTGCGCCTGAGTGTACTTTATCGACCTTATCGTTGGTTGCAAAGAAACCACCTCGGAATTTCCATTATGGCACTGGCAGATATGGGATCGACTCCACGCTTACGCCCGGAAATAGAGCTTTGGCAACTTGCAGAAAATGAGTTGCAAACCTGTAATGGCGTTATCGATCTCGCTATGCCGAAACCTTGTGCTGAATTTTTGGCCACAGGATATGCCTATACCCACCATCAGGCTGATAAAACCACCTGTGCTGCGCGTATTCAGATTGGGCAGTTGGACAAGACATTAGTTGCTTTCGGTGATCGCTATTGGATTGATGATTTTCCTTCAAAACCCCAATCTTTTGCGCAAATGCGATTAGATTGGAGTCGAGCGTTTGGAGGGGAAGGTTGTGACGAAAACCCACACGGAATCGGTTTCACCCCAGAAGAACTGGATAACAGACTAAAAATTCATCGACTGCCCAATGTTGAAGCCCTGCATCATCGCTTAATGTCACAGCGGCAATTGACATCACAACAGGAAGTTCCCATTCCGGCAAGTTTTTGCCCTTTAGATTTTATATGGCCACGCCGTTTTACCCGTATTGGAAAAAAATACGACAAAGCCTGGTTGGAAAATGAATTTCCCGGTTTTGCCAATGACATTGACTGGCGGATATTTAATGCCGCCCCCGAGGATCAATGGTGGGAAGAAAATACCACACTGCCAGAGAAAGCAGCGTGGCGCATTTGGAATATGCATCCAGAAAAACCTGTTCAGGAAGGCATCTTGCCCACATGGAATGCACGTTGCTTTATCAAACGATTGCGTCTTGATGAGGAGATTTTTGAAGAAGTCGTCATGCGCAACACAACTGTATGGTTCTTTCCCCACCTGGAACAAATGGTTCTGGTTTGGCATGGCAACGCACAAATTAATGAAGATGATGCCAGGGATGTCTTGCAAATGATATCGGCACTGGAATTAAGCGATAATCCTCGTCCGCAGGAACATTACCTGCATGTCCTTGAACAACGGTTGGATAAAGAAAAAGGCGCCCTATACACTTTTCGGGAAAAAGATCTTATCGCCGAAGAGATGATTGGCCCGTGGCTAGATACAGAACAACCAGAAAATAGCTCACCCTTGCGACAAAATTTGCAAAATCGTGAAAAACGCCTGCGTGAACAGCAACAAGAACGCTTGTCTGAGTATGGCTACGATATCAATACAATACTGCCTGTTGATACAGAACAACCCCCTCCTTTTCCAAAACTGGATGAGTTACCGGAATTCATGGAAAAAATAGAACAATATGCCACTGAAAAAAAGGCTGAGGCTGAATTACAGAAAGAAAACGCCATTGCTTTAGCCAAAGAACAAGGCATTGATATTGAAAAACTAACGACAAAGTCAGCACCCAGGGGGCCAGAAAACCTGCATCAGATACGGGATATGCTACAAAAGAACCCAATAGGCTTCAATGATAAAGAACTGGCACAAATCGAGCAAACAGTACACTCGATGTATTTATCTTCAGTACAGGCACAAAGCCCTGCCCTGCGCTTAACAGGCAGCCTGTCACAGATCATTCGCAAAAGAGTCCAAAAAATCATGCTGCAAGGGGGGAATTTCACTGGCATGGATTTTACTGGCGCGGATTTGTCAGGCATGGATCTACGGGGGGCTAATTTCACTCGCACCTTATTGGAAAGCGCATGTTTAAACCATTGCCAGCTGGACGAAGCAAATTTCAACGAAGCCATGCTGGCGAGGACTGAAATTTGCAACGCTTCATTACGTGGAGCCAAATTAGATCATGCCAGCCTGTCGCTGGCTAAATGTGAACAGAGTGACTTTTCTTCCGCAAGTTTCACTGAAACCCAACTACAAGAAACTCGATTTGACCATTGTCACTTTGACAATGCCATATTTACAGAACTATTCCTGCAAAAAATATTTATTACGCATTGCCAATTCCAATATTCACAGTGGAAAAACTGTACATTTATAGAACTGGAACTCCCTGCTCTTAGGTTTAATCACACAAACCTGAATAAAGTTTCATTTATTAAGTGCAAGCTAAAACAAGCAATTTTTGATTATGCAAAACTGGAAAGTTGTTCATGGGTGGAAACTGAAGCAAACGGTATCCGATTTCATTCAGCCAAGTTGCTGACCTGCGCATTTGCTATGGACAGTGAGCTTAATCAAGCCGATTTCAGCCATGCAACATTGACAGAATGTAACTTGCGCCAAATGCCTTTGGTCAAGGCAAAATTCTATGCCACAACCTTGAATAACACCGATCTCAGTGAATCCAACTGCCAGTCGGTTGATATGCAGTACCTTAATGCAGAAAAAAGCCTGTTTATTAGGACAGATTTCCGGGGTGCCTTACTGAATAATGCCAACCTGATGAGCGCATTTATGCAGAAATGTAACTTCAATAATGCAGACTTACAGGGCGCCAATCTATTCCGTGCTGATATGTCCCAATCAATCATTAGCGATTCAACCTCAATTACAAATGCTTATATCAAGCGTACCAAGACCTTGCCCAAACGAGATAAGGATGTGATATGAGTTCACTGACAGCCGATGAATTAACAGACAAAATCAAGCAAGGTGAGGTCATTGAAAAAATCAGTTTGCAGAATATTTCCCTGACCGGATGTGACTTATCCGGTGGAATTTTTAGAGAAGTCGATTTTGCAGGTGCTGATTTTTCTCGTACTTTAATAAAAGAAACCTGTTTTACCGAGTGCCAGGCACAAAGAGCAATTTTCGACTCGGCTATACTTGAGCAGTGCACTTTTGAACAGTGTAATCTGAGGCTCGCAATCTTTAATAAAAGCACATTAACAGACAATGTATTCCATCAATCTGTTTTGGAAAAAACCCAATTTACAGCGACAAAACAGAACAATACCCAGTTTGCATCTTGTTCATTGCAATATGCTGATTTCAGTCACAGTGACTTTGAACGAATCACATTTCTTGCGTCATCAATGGATCAAACAAGATTTAGCCACGGTCATTTTCTTTTAGTCACTTTTTTTCGGCAGGATTTACGAACAAGCGATTTTTCTGCCAGTGAATTTAATAAAACCGTTTTTTTTGAATGCGATCTGCGTAAGCAAAATTTCCATAAACAAACCCTTAAAATGTGTCAATTTATGGATAGCCAGCTTGAATCCGTCAATTTCAATCACGCCATACTGACTAATTGCAATTTCAAAGGTGCCATTTTAAAAGATGCCTTACTATCAAATGTCAATGCAACCCAGGCATTATTTACCGAAGCAGATTTAACCCGAGCCCGTTGCAAAAACAGCTTGTTCGAACAAGCCCTTTTTATTGATGCATCCCTTGAATCTGCCGATTTTCGGCACAGTAACCTGGCATTGGCAGTCATGCACAAAGTACAGGCAATGAATGCACAATTCACCGGTTGTAATATGCCTTACACGGATTTTTCCTATGCAAACGTCAACAACAGTGATTTTCGCACTGCTCAATTTATGAGAACACTTTTTCATCGTGCTCAACAAATTGGAACACTATTTTCTGACCGCCAAGGTATTCTGGAAAATGATCCTGAACTATTTGCCGCTGAAGAGTGGAATACACAACATAACAAGATTTCATCAGGAGAATCAAAATGACGAAGCCCGCTTATGCACTTTCCTCATTCACCCTTAATACTGAGCCATTACAGCAGATGACCGGCCAGATTGTTAACGTTCTTCCAGATGGTAGTTTTATGGCGGAAAGCCATGACAACCGTGGCTGGCATTGCCGACAAGCTGTCAGCTGTTTATTGACACCCAGCATGGGGGATACGGTATTAATTACGAAAACCAACAATC
The DNA here is from genome assembly GCF_014467265.1 of Xenorhabdus sp. TS4. Taxonomy (NCBI): domain Bacteria; kingdom Pseudomonadati; phylum Pseudomonadota; class Gammaproteobacteria; order Enterobacterales; family Morganellaceae; genus Xenorhabdus; species Xenorhabdus sp. TS4. The sequence continues at coordinate 96,204 of NZ_NKHQ01000022.1, forward strand.
AACTCTGGATATTAGCCATATTGGAACGGACAGAACAACAGCACATTGCTGAAATCAGCGTCCCAGGTGATCTCACAATCACCTCACAAGGGAACCTAAGTATGCACAGCAACGGATTCGCTATCACAGCCAATAATGGGAATTGTCATATCAATGAAATGCAATATAGCGGGGAATCCCTGTCTGCATGGATCTCAATAACTCGTCTGGTTGGTAATCAGTTCGAATCTCTTTGGAAAACAGTCACACAACTGAGTCATCGTCTATTTCGTCATACCACACAAACAGAGCAGGTTCGTGCAGGTCAATTAGATATGCAGGCTGAAAATTATGCCCGATTACATGCCCAACAGGCTATTGTCTCTGCAAAAGCCATGACCAAAATCGACGCTGAACAAATTCATATCGGCTAAGGATAAGACTCTATGTTTGCTAACACTCAAGGTGGTGGAATGGATATAGCCGTTCCCGATGTTTGCCTGACACCAATGTTTACACCTGTACCTGTGCCTTATCCTAATATGGCACAAGGCACTACCGGTATAAGCAATGCCACCAATATCTTATTTATGGGTTGTCCAGCCCATAATTTGGCAACAACCATACCCATGACAACAGGAGATAATTCCGGCGTCAATGGTGGTGTAGCTGCCGGCACCGTAATGGGTAATGCCCGCCATGTAATGGGGGCCAATTCCGTCTTGATCAAAGGCTCTCCGGCAACCCGGATTTCCAGTTCTACTATGCAAAATTCGACTAATGCCATGGGTTCACGCATTGTACCCAGCCAAACAAAAGTTCTTATCACGGCCGCTTAACTTTTTGACTTTTTTATTTATTAACAGTGCATTATGCCTAAATATGCTTTAACAAACATGATGACCATGTTTCTTTCACCCAGTAAAAAAGTGGCAAAAAGTGGCTTCCTATCCATAGTATCGATAACCACCGCATTGATAGCCATAACGGGTTGCTCATCAAAAGCAAATTTGCCGCCCTATAAACTCATCTTCAATACAGAATCTAATGTAAATGATTCCGCACCCGTGAAGGTAGATGTCTTTTTACTAAAATCGAATGAAGAGTTTATGTCTGCCGATTTTTTTTCCCTGCAAGACAAAGCTCAGAATACGTTAGGCGATAAACTGGTTAATAAAAACCTATTGTTTATACACCCTTTTCAACCTACGCATTGCCTGTTGGAAAAAAACCAACCGGAAGCTAACTACATCGGACTTATCGCTGAGTATAAAGAATTGAACGGCAAGAAATGGCGTATTTCATTTCCCGTTCCTGTACCTGAAAAGCCCTCTTTTTACGAATTTTGGCGCACTCCTTCTGACGAACTACGTCTATGCGTAAAGGTCACTAACACTGGCTTAAGTCTCATCAAAGAATGCAACTTGAGTTGTGTGACAGGAGATAAATAAGATAATGAATAAATCAGAAAAAGTTATCTGGACAGAAGGCATGTTTTTACGCCCCCACCACTTCCAGCAGGCTGAAAACTACCTGGAAGCCTATATCCGTGAATGGGGAATAGCACAAAACCCTTACTATTGGGGTTTTTTAACTCTCGAATTGGATCAGGAACTGCTTAATCGGGGTAAAGTCAGCCTTTTCACAGCCAGTGGTATTTTCCCTGACGGAACCCCCTTTAGTTTTGATGCCACCAATGCACCCACGCCCTTACAGCTTGGTGAAAACCCGTCTGATAACCATGTTGTTCTGGCTTTACCAACTTGTCAGCGAGGGAAAGAAGAGGTCATTTTCAGTGAAAAAAGCGATTCCCTGGCCCGCTTTGTTAGCTTTGAAGCTGAAGTCAACGACTTTAATGCCATGTCTGTTGGCAATGCTGCGATACAATTTGGCAAAATGCGTTTGCGCCTGATGTTGGAATCTGATTTAACTCCCGAGTGGACCGCATTGGGTCTTGTATATGTCATAAATAAAACGAATGACAAGAAACGCTATCTTGACTCGCGATTTATTCCGCCCCTGCTCAACTGCCATGTGAATCCACAAATAGAAAGTTTTATCAATCAAATACAAGATTTACTAGAACAGCGCCGCCAACAAATTAGCCAGCGCCTGTTACAGTTGGGGCGATACAATGATTCTGAGATTATGGACTTTCTCTTGCTGTCACTTTTAAATCGCTATAGCGGCCAGATGAACCATATGCAGAACCTGTCGCTATTGCATCCAGAACGGTTATTCAACGAATGGCTACAATTTGCCACTGAATTGGCGACATTCTCCCAACGCCGTGTACCGGAAGAAAATTTACCTCTCTACAATCATGACAATTTAACACAGTGCTTCAACCAACTTATGTTCCAACTACGCCAAGGGTTATCAATCATTCTTGAAGAACATGCCATTCAGTTGCCATTAACGGAATACTCTCATGGCTTGAATATCGCAACGTTACCCGACGCCAATATGATACATACGTTCAGCTTTATTCTGGCCATCCATGCCGATGTTGCAAATGATATGCTCATGAACAAATTCCCTGCCCAAATGAAAATTGCCCCCGTTGGTCGTATACGTGAATTGGTTCAATTGCAATTACCCGGCATCTCACTACGATCCATGCCATCTGTGCCCAGACAAATTCCCTGGCATTCAGGTTATGTCTATTTTGAACTAGAAAAAGAGGGTGACTTATGGAAACAGATGGAGAAATCCAGCGGTTTTGCCTTACATCTGGCCGGTGAGTTCCCTGGCTTGGACATAGAATTTTGGGCGGTCCGTAATCAGGAAAAATCGAGGTAACGAAGCCAATGACGCAGGAAAAGCAGAAAACTGAACATAAAGTGCTTTCTAATGATACCAATCGTAACCCGTTGGTTTCTGCCGCAAATCCATTGTTAAATACTATTCCCCAGATCCGGCATTCAATTGTTCACCCTGATCCAACCCATTTACGCCAGCAACTGATCAATGAAATCCGGCGCTTCGAAGTGGAATGCCAACAAGTCAACGTGCCCTATAACGTGATCATTGGTGCCCGCTACTGTCTATGCACCGCATTGGATGAAGCAGCAGCACTCACTCCTTGGGGGCTGCGCAGTGTTTGGTCTGGCAGTGGCCTGCTCGTCACTTTTCATAATGAGACTTGGGGAGGCGAAAAATTTTTCCAGTTATTAGCCAAGTTATCACAAAATCCCAGGGATAATTTGCTTCTATTAGAGCTCATTAACTTCTGTCTCCTGCTTGGATTCGAAGGGCGTTATCGTGTCATCGATAACGGCCGTACCCAATTGGAAACCGTGAAACAACGCTTATTCCAGTTAATAAGTTCAATTAGAGGTAATAACCCCATTGAATTATCAAAAAAAATACAAGCCATTACCTTGCCGAATAAACCCCAACACATTTCCTTACCAGTATGGATCTCTATAGCGATATTAAGTTTTCTGGTATGTATCTTGTATATAAACCTGAACTGGCAGTTGAATGATAGGGTTAATCCCATTTTGGCAAAAATCTACCAGACTAATTTGCCCAATGTAACGGTCAGCGATAGGGTATTTCCGTCTGCACCACTCCCCCTGAACCTGCAAAGCAGGCTACAGGATGAAATAACTGCGGGATTATTGGACGTCACTGACATGCCTGATAGAAGCGTGATCACGCTAAAAGGAGATGGTTTATTCAATACCAGCTCCATTCAGATCAAAAGTCGTTATTTGGATGTCATCAGGCGGATTGCTGAAGTATTAAACCACTTTAACGGAGAAATCCTGGTTGTCGGGTATACCGATAATATTCCCATTAATACCCGTTTTTCCCGTTTTTCATCCAATAATGCTTTATCACTAGCGAGAGCCAAGTCTGTGCAAAAAGAGCTACAACGTTACCTAAACCAGCCAGAAAGAGTCAAAACAGAGGGAAAAGGTGCCCAAAATCCTTTAGTTCCAAATAATACTGCCAGTAATCGAGCCAAAAACAGACGAGTCGAAATCACACTGTTAGTTTCTCCTGTAAGCCAAACGATGTAAGGAAATTAAGACATGCTGAATGCACTTTTTTCTATCATCACCAGCCGGTTAACATGGAGTTTTCTTGGAGTAACGGCTATTTCTTTTTTCATCTGGTTCATTGGTCCCATTATTTCTATTGGTAATAAGTTACCTTTTGAAACAAAGACAATACGAATCATTACCATTGTTTCTTTTTACTTGCTCTGGTTATTAGTCAAAGTAATGCCGCGGTTATACCAATCATGGCTTAACCAAAAGCTGGCCAAGAAATTGAATATCACTAAAGATGAAAACAAAGAAAATAAGCAGAATGAACAATATATTACATTGGCAGAACGTTTCTCTGATGCTGCCAGATTATTGAAAAAAGCCTATTTTTCTGGTTGGTATAATAAAAACAAACCGGGCTGGATAAACTTTTTCAGCCGACAATATATATATCAATTACCCTGGTATCTGGTTATCGGTGCCCCCAGTTCAGGCAAAACTACAGCCCTGACAAACTCTGGCCTACATTTTCCTCTGTCGGACTATCTGGGTAAATCCGCACTGTACAGTATGCAAGACATGAATAGCTGTAGCTGGTGGTTCACCAATAAAGCCGTTCTACTAGATACTACAGGTCGCTATGTCACACAGGATAATTTTCACCAACAGGAGGCTGAGGAATGGAAAAATTTCATCCGACTGTTGAAAAAATACCGGATACGCCAACCACTTAATGGAATTATTATCACTATTAGTGTGGAAGATTTACTCAATCCATCCACTGAAAAACGGGATCAGCAGGCTTATATGCTGCGCAAACGCCTGTCAGAGTTACATGAACAACTTAAGATACAGTTCCCTATTTATATCATGATCACCAAGACTGATTTATTAAAAGGATTTAGTGCTTATTTTTCCCATTTTGACAAAAAATCCCGTGAGCAAATTTGGGGATTTAATTTCCCATGGAATAATTCTTCACGGGGCAAATGGAATAAAGGTCTTGATTTTGATTTGAATGAAATTCTTAATCAACAATATAGCCAATTAGAATTGCGGTTACATGCTGAATTACCTTCTATTCTCTTAAACGGACACAATTCACAACAATGTGCCGAAAGTTATTTGTTCCCGCAAGAATTTGCATCCCTGCGCCCGCTGATCGCACAATATCTTGAAATCGTATTCGCAAAGTCGGGATTTGAAATACCCTACTATCCACGAGGGCTCTATTTTACCAGTGGAACACAAACAGGATTTCCCTTTGACAATGTCATGGAGAAATTTAACCGCAATTTTCAGTTACCAACAAATAACAATAGTGAGGCCATGTCATGGGAGAATAATAAAGGAATTGTTCATCCTACCCCGACCAGCCAGGCTTACTTTATAAAAAATTTACTGGAAAATATCTTCAATGAAGCGGGAATTGCCGGTTATAACCGCTGGTGGATATACCGCAAACGCTTTCTGGGAGGGTTGGGATATGTTGTTTCAGTGGCAATACTGGCATTGGTGGCTAATTTACTTTTGACCAGCTACAACAATAACAAAGATTATCTGATGGAAGTGCAAGCCAGATTTCCAGCCATTGCAAAACAAAGCACTGACTTAAAGAAAAACGCCAATGATATTTATGCGTTGCTTCCTATTTTAAACAGTTTGGTTCATTTAGATAAAAGCCAACGTTTTTCCTTAAATGATCCTCCCTTATCCTATCGAATGGGGTTGTATTGTGGTGAACAAATCAGTGATGCCAGCCGTTTTCTATATAGAAAAGCACTACAAACATTATTGTTGCCCCAGATAGCAACAATCATCACTAACCAGATGCATGATGACAATCACGATGACATAGAGAACACCTACAATACACTAAAGGCTTATCAAATGTTATACCAGCCTAAGCATTATGATGGTAAGTTTCTGCATAACTGGGTCATGCAATATTTGGAAACCCAATTAAAAGCAGACACAACCCAACAGCATTTGCAACAAATCGAGGAACATATCGGCCAATTGTTAGATAACCAGGTTGTCACATCCCCTTTCATTCGTGACGACGCTCTGATCGAAAAAAAACAGCAATTAATTAGCAGAATCCCACCAGCACAACGTGCTTATAATTATATGAAGGACAAATTAATCAATGATCCCAATTTAGCTCCCGTAAATCTGGAATCACTTGCTGGCCCCCAAGCTGAATTGGCTTTCTCACGCATCAGTGGCACACCCATTACAGATGGTATATCGGGGATGTTTACCCCTGCTGGTTATCAACAAGGTTTTGAAAAAAAACTCAATACTTTTCTAACAACCTTATATTCACAAGACAGCTGGGTGCTTGGTAGCTATGCCAAAAAGCAAACCGATAAGGAAATAAAATCCTCCGTTAAGCAATTTTATATTAACGACTACATATATCAGTGGACCGAGTTTCTGGCGGATATTGGTTTGAGAAATATCGATAGCCTGGAGCAACGGATCAACACTTCACGCCTGTTGTCTTCTTTTGGTTCACCTATGCGTAACCTTTTAATTAATATCAGTAAAAACGTCATACTGAATGAAAGTAGCAATAATATCAGACAACTCAACAATATTGTGAAGAGCCGTGTTGTGAAGAACCAATCAGATAAGTTAACGAAATTAGTGCCCAAACAAATAATGCCAGATAATAATCAACCTACACCAGAACAAGAATTAGAAGAATATTTTTCACAAATTATTGCGTTAGCAAAAAGACCAAATAAAAACACCCAAAGTATCCCCTTTGATAAGACCTTAAAAGACATTGGCGAGTTATACCTTTATTTAACCTCAGTACAAAATGCAACCAATGCGGGAATGCCCTTGCCTCCTGGTCAGATTATCACGCAGCTACAAGCAACATCAGCCCTCCTGCCTATGCCGTTCAGGAGCATAGTTTCTTCACTCGCAGTTGGAGCCAGTAGCGATACCCAGCTTAGTGACATGAAAAATGTCGGTAAGCATCTCAGTACAGAAATCGGCAGTTTTTGCAACCAAGCGATTGCCAATCGCTATCCGTTGAACCCTAACGCAAGGCAGGACATCAAGCCCGATGACATGGCACGAATGTTTGCCCCAGGAACAGGCTTAATGGACAGTTTTTTCCAGAAAAGTTTAGTGGGTAAAGTCGATACGGCCCTCCCAAGATGGCAATTTATGCCCGGTGTGAATGGCAAGCCCTTGCCAGGGGGGGAAAAGCTGCTTAAGCCTTTCCAACAGGCCCAGATTATCCGCAATACGTTATTTACCAACGGAACCCCAACGCCATCATTCCGCGTCATGGTTCGTCCTATCAACATGGGTAACGATATATTGAGTATGGTGCTCGATGTAGATGGACAGATATTAGAATACAGTCACGGCCCGCAACTTTCACAACTCATTAGCTGGCCTGGCCCTGCCAATATCAATCAGGTTCGTATTCAATTGAACCTAACTAATGGTACAACCGCAAACTTATCAACGTCAGGTTTCTGGGCACTAAATCGATTGCTGGATCATGCAAAACGTACCTGGCGTGGTAAAACAGAGAACCCAACCAATATCGGTGATATGAGCTTATGGGCAAGATTTAATATTAGTGGTCATACTGTCTTGCTGGAATTTACCCCGAACAGCATTTTTAGCCCGTTTAATCTCCCTGCTTTCTCGTGCCCAAATCCAGAACTGTTTCAAGCAGCATGATTGATATCCTTACGGTGAACTTGTTAACTGAATATAAGCTGAAAATACCATGAATATTGATGCCTTACTCACCCCAATCAGTGTGGAATTTCCTTGCGGGGAAGACCTCGAATACGATGATGAATTTCTGGCATTAGAGCAGAACCTAATCGAAAAGCCGGAACAGCAGTTTGGTGATGTACTCATCCCTGCTGAGCCACCCAACTGGATAGAGGTGGAAAAAAAAGCCACTCACCTACTGTCCCGTTCCAAAGATCTGCGTGTCATCATCGCCCTTATGCAAGCATGGTTAAATATTCGAGGAGTATGTGGGTATGCCGATGGACTGAGTTTACTACGCCAAACCCTGGAACGTTATTGGGAAGATGTGTGGCCAAAATTAAAGTTTAATGGTGAATATGATCCCTTATTCCGCCTAAACACGCTGGCCATCATTGAAGATGGTTCACCATGTACGATAAAAGCTCAAAACTCGATTCTACTCAGGAGTGCTTCAACGGAATTGTCATTACAGGAAATTTGTTTACTGCTTAATGGTACGGTAACCGAAATCAAAGATTATACTGGCGGACGCACTAGATTAATTAACGAATTACACCAACAATCTAATAGCCCTGAAATCTTGGCAATCATCACCATTCATGAGCAACTTACTGCCTTGATTGAAATTATTCGCCATAATTTATCCGACAATTACATACCCGAATTGCCACAGTTTTTAAAACAGTTGGATACCATCATCGGATTTTTTCCCATACATAAACCAGGAACAGGTATTCCGGGGCATTCTGGCGGCACAAGAACATTTGAGTCCGAACCTATGCAACAAAACAGCGCAGCGGAGCAAATAACTTCCCCAACCACAATCCTTGAGTCCCTTGAAAAAGGGGCATTTTCCCATTGGCGAGAAATCGAAGTCAGTAACCGTGATGATGCACGCATTTTATTAGAAAAAGCTAAAACTTATTTTCTTCAACATGAGCCAAGCCATCCTGCGCCTATGATGATTGACCGCATCCTACGGCTGATTGACAGTGATTTTATTAATATCATCTACGATCTTGTTCCTGAAGGATTAAATCAGCTTGAGAGCGTTTTTGGTCGCCCCAATAACCCTGATGTGGTGGATTAAATTAGTCGGAATATGTGTACGTTACTTACCAAATTGCGGCTTAAAGCTAAAAAGGGTATCAACTTAGTTATCCAGACAATAACGGAGAATGTGTTATGAAATCCAGTGGACAAAAATTTATCGCACGGAATCGCGCTCCTCGCGTACAGATTGAATATGATGTCGAGCTTTACGGTTCAGAGAAGACGGTTCAATTACCATTTGTTATGGGGGTTATGGCTGATTTAGCAGGAAAACCTGTAGAAGCCTTGCCAGATGTTAATGATCGCAAATTTTTGGAAATTGACATTGACAACTTTGATGAACGCATGAGATCAATCAAACCGCGAGCCGCCTTTCAGGTTGAAAATACCCTGACTGGTGATGGTAAGCTGAATGTCGATTTAACATTTGAAACTATGGAAGATTTTCAACCTGATGCTATAGCCAAAAAGGTCGAGCCATTGGCGCAATTGCTGGAAGCACGCACCCAACTGGCAAACCTGCTTTCTTATATGGACGGCAAAAATGGCGCAGAAAAACTGATTGCCGAGATATTGCAAAACCCCGCTCTGCTCAAATCCTTGGCTGAAACACCAAATCTTACAGATAGCGCTTCAGCAGAAGGTAATGAAGATAAGGAGTAATTGATGAGCCAAATTGAACAAGAAACCCAGATTCAACAGGCACAGGTAGCAAAAGAATATACCCCTGATGAACTAAGTACATTGCTGAATAAGGAGTTTCGTCCGCAAAGTGATCATACCCGTAGTGCCGTTGAAAATGCGGTGAAAACACTGGCACAACAAGCGTTGGAAAACACGGTCACTATTTCTGGCGATACCTATCGTACTATCCAATCATTGATTGCTGAAATCGATACCAAGATATCACAACAGGTGAACCATATTCTGCACCATGAAGAATTCCAGACCTTGGAAGGATCTTGGCGTGGTTTGCATTATATGGTAAGCAACACAGAAACCGATGAAATGCTGAAAATCCGTGTGATGTGCATTTCCAAGAAAGAGTTGAGCAACATACTAAAACGTTTCAAAGGTGTTAGTTGGGATCAAAGCCCAATTTTCAAAAAGATCTATGAAGCGGAATATGGTCAATTCGGTGGCGAGCCATTTGGCTGTCTGGTGGGGGATTACTATTTCGACCATACCGCACCGGATGTTGAACTTCTGCGCCAGATGGCACAAATCAGTGCAGCAGCACACTGCCCATTTATTTCAGGCGCATCACCAAGTGTTATGCAAATGGAATCCTGGCAGGAATTAGCGAATCCACGGGATCTCTCCAAGATTTTCCAAAACACTGAATATGCGCCTTGGCGCAGCTTACGTGAATCAGAAGACGTGCGTTACATCGGGTTGGCACTACCGCGTTTCCTTTCCCGTCTCCCCTATGGCGCCCTCACTAATCCCGTTGATAATTTCAATTTTGAGGAGAATACAGAAGGTCCAACGCATAATAACTACACTTGGGCAAATGCCGCTTATGCTATGGCGGTTAATATTAATCGTTCTTTTAAACTGTATAGCTGGTGTACTTCTATCCGTGGTGTAGAATCCGGTGGTATCGTAGAAAACCTGCCTTGCTACACCTTCCCTTCTGATGATGGAGGGGTGGATATGAAGTGCCCAACGGAAGTCGCCATTAGCGATCGCCGTGAAGCAGAATTGGCAAAAAATGGGTTCATTCCGTTATTGCATCGCAAGAACACAGATGTTGCCGCCTTTATTGGTGCCCAATCCCTGCAAAAACCAGCAGAATACTATGATCCTGATGCGACTGCCAATGCCAACCTTGCTGCCCGTTTGCCCTACTTATTTGCCTGCTGTCGTTTCGCCCATTACCTGAAATGTATCGTGCGCGATAAGATCGGGACTTTTCAGGAGCGTTCAGATATGGAACGTTGGCTTAATGATTGGATTATAAATTATGTTGATGGCGATCCCGTTAACTCATCACAAGGAACTAAAGCGAGAAAACCGCTAGCAGCAGCAGAAGTTCTGGTGGAAGAACTGGAAGGCAACCCAGGATACTATCAGGCTAAATTTTTCCTGCGTCCCCACTATCAACTGGAAGGCTTGACCGTTTCCCTACGCTTAGTTTCAAAACTCCCCTCACTAAAAGGAACCTAATATTAAAAAATTAAGGAATATTTTTTACCTATAGAACTTCTATCTATCCAAAACTTATTTACCCATCTTTGAATTTCAATACGTATATACCTTTATGCATAGCACCAATATGTATTTATTGGATGCACTTGTTAGTTTCATTCAACTCTCTATATTAAGGAGAAAATTATGTCTATTCCGGGCATTGATGCATATATTAACTTTACTGATGTTAAAGGAGAATCAGGCGATAATGAGTTCAAAGAGTGGACGGCTGTCAGGTCGTTTTCACTTGAAGTAATGAACAATGTTAGTTCGCACTCTCAAGGTTCTGGATTAGGTGCAGGTATCGTGGCAGTTTCTGGTTTGTCTTTGGATATTTTGTTTGACAAGTCTACCATAACCTTGCGCCAATACCTCGTTAAAGGGACACATATCAAGGAAGTGCAACTTAAAGTACGTAGACAAGGAGGTAAACAAGAGCCTTGGTATACATTGGTTTTGACAAATTCCTTAGTCGCTCAATCCAGCCTGATATACGGGGATGGTGGTTTTTGTTCTTCTATCTTCCTGGCCTTCCAAAAACATAAAGAAAGCTATTTCTCTCAAGAATATGGCTCAGGCGCTAAAGGTGCCGAAGTCAGCTATGAATGGGATTCTTACGCCAATAAAGGCGGTTAACATACACAAATCACACATATTAATGGCCTTCCTGTGGATACTCACAGGAGGGCTACCTTTTCAATTTCATTATTTCAAAACGTAATTATCTCTTAATTCATCGTTATCTATAACAATAGGTATCCATACTTATGAGATTCACCATTGTTAATCACTCTGGCTCAAGCTCCCCCCCACAACTGAGTCACGATTTTTCTCCCCCTGGAGGCACAATCGGTCGCAGTACAGAAAATAACTGGTATTTACCCGATGACGGACAAGCAATTGCCAGATTGCAAGCCATTGTGTCTATTTCTGCTGACGGAGAATGCCGGATAAATAATCAAGGCTCTGCCTCTGAAGTTTTACTGAACATGATACCCTTGGCTCCCAATCGCCAAGTTGAAATTCGTGATGGTGATATGCTGAATATTGGCAATTATCAGATCCAAGTTATTGATATCAATAAGAACCCATTACAACAGGCGACCACCCACGGGATCAATGTTGGGCACTCGCTAACTGCCAATGAAACAAAAATTCCCAGTGAAATCTGGGACGTCATTGAACATATTTCAACCACTTCTGCTACCCCATCTTCTTCTGATTCACCCCAAGCTAAACCGGAAATAAACGACAATAACCCTCTGGTAACAAGCCAATATGATAAAGAACGCAACCCAATTGATCCATTAGCAGAAATTGAGCCAACAACCGATTTTGACGCTCTACAATTGCGGGCAACAGATCCGATTGCCATGTTCAATTCAGATACCACTTTTCAACAAGAAGACATATTGGATGACCATACACCTACCACGTTATTGCCACATGATGAGGATGATCAAGATGATGATAAACAGGAGGTTGACCCACTGGCACTGTTTTCCGACAAACACATTAAGGCTGCACAATCCGCTAAAGATGATGATCTATTAAATCAAATATTGGATAACGCCATGCCATTGAAGGAACCGGCTAATATAGAAGAAACAGGAAAGGAAACCTTCCACGATTATGACCAAAATCAAGACATACACCATTACCAGGACACACCCGCTCATCAAAATACAAATAACCAAGATGCACACCAGCATCAAAACAATAGCGTCATCAAATTAGAAGGAAAATTACTGGCGGCGTTATTAGATGGTATGGGGCTAAAAGAGATCAACAGGCTGCAATTTGATGAACAAAAAATGTATCAATTAGGACTACTCGTCAGTCAGTTAACTCAGGGTATTATCACTCTCAACACCTTACGTACCCAACTGAACCACGAAACAAACGCAGCCATGCCCCAACCTCAGTCTAACGCCAACAACCCATTTAAACTTTTACCTTCTGGCCAGTCTATTTTGGTGCTGATGCTTTGTCATCATGTACCAGGGTTTATGCCACTTGAACTGGCAACCCGTGACATTTTGATCGAGTTGCAAGCACACCAATCGGGCATGATTGCGGGAATACGTGCTATTACGACAAATATATTGCATTTATTCCATCCCGCTACTCTTGAACGAAAAGCACAGGAAGACAATTACTTGCCGCGTTTTTCTTTGTCATTGGCTAACAACAAAGCCTCAATGTGGGAGTACCTCATCAAACATTACCAAGAAATAGAGAAAGAGTTTAAACAAGACTCTTTCCTGTTTGGTGAAAAATTCCTGCATGCCTATGAAGCAGAAGTTAACCGATATAAAAACTCCCAATTATAATAGCGAATAAGTGAATCATGAACGAGAATATAACTTTATTGCATGGTGGTTATCATAGTCGGAATAACGCTACGCGTATTACTGCCAAAGATAGAATGTTACCTTCTTTATTTGACAGACTCACCGATCATGAACCTGATAAAAAACAAGAAACAATCAGCAATTACATGCTGTCGCACACGGCCTTAAGACAAAATCTCCTAAGGGATTTGCAATGGTTACTCAATAACATCAACAGCGAATGCTCGGAAGATCTCACCCCTTTTCCAGAAATTCGCCATTCTGTGTATAACTTTGGTTTGCCCTCCTTAGCAGGTGAATGCATATCTGAAATAGAATGGGGGAATATCCAGAACAGAATCATTACAGCCATTCATATATTCGAGCCACGTATCATTCCCGATGGGCTGGAAGTCAGTTGTATATCCGATCCCCATACATTACCCCTATACAACACTTTATCCATAGAGATAAAGGGATTGTTGTGGTGCGTTCCCTGGCCACTGGAATTCCTGTTCCGCAGTGATATCGATCTTGAAAACGGTTACTTCACTATAAAAGAGGCTGGGTGACCGAGCTGAAAAAACGCCATCCGGCCTATGTGACCATTCCTTAACTTTTAACCACAAGGGTGAATGCAGAAAGATTGCTGAGGCAAGAGTAACGATGACAAAGTCATTTTTGTCTTGCAAACGAGATGCGTTCATATAAGGAATATGGATAATAAACTACTTGAATATTATAACCGTGAATTAGTGTATTTACGGGAAATGGGTAAAGAATTTGCCAAACTCTACCCTAAGGTTGCCAATCGCTTAGGAATGCATGGCATTGACGTTGTTGACCCCTATGTTGAACGCCTGATGGAAGGGTTTGCTTTTCTGACTTCCCGCATTCAATTGAAAATGGATGCGGAATTCCCCCACTTTTCCGAGCAATTACTGGAGATACTGTACCCTAACTATTTATCTCCTACACCTTCAATGGCAATCGTCGAACTCAAGCCAGATACCAGCAAGGGAGATATTAGCCATGGATTTTTAGTGCCGCGAGGCACAATCATGCACTGCCAAACATTGAAAAAGGATGGGATCAATTTCCACTACACCACCACACAAGATGTCACCTTACAGCCGCTGCATCTAAAGAACGTTGAACTTGGCAGGATCCCCGCTAACCTTCCGCTCGTGGCACTGAACCTTCATCAATATGGCGCCGTCAGTGCATTGCGCATTCACCTTGGCTGTCAAGGAAAATTTTTTCTCAATGAACTGGATCTCAGGAAACTGGTATTCTTTCTTTCCGGGCCAGATATTCAATCCCAACGGTTGTTGGAACTGATTATGGAACATTCTGTTGGCATAGTATGCCAGACGCTTGGTGATACCCCCCAATATCAGGTCTTGCCCGATATATTCCCGCATCATGAAGGATTTGATGATGATCAGTCATTACTACCCAATGACTCGCGTAATTTCAGTGGCTATCGACAGCTCCAGGAATATTTTGCTTTTCCGGCACGCTTTCAATTCTTCAGTATCAGTAGCATGGAATCTTTACTAAAACAGACAAAAGAAAAGAGTGAATTTGAGTTAATACTGCTTTTGGATCAAACCGACTCCGAACTGGAACGTTTGGTGGATGCCTCTTATCTGGCCTTGAACAGTACACCGGTAATTAATTTATTCCCTAAAATCACGGAACGAATCTCGGTGGAAGAAAGTACCAGTGAATACCATTTAGTTGTCGATAACATTCGTCCTCTGGATTACGAGATTTTCTCGGTACAACGCCTGCACGGCGCAAACATCAAACGTAAAGAAACACAAATATTCAGGCCATTTTGGTCTACTCTCAGTGATGACAATGGTAATTACGGCTCTTACTTTTCTGTGCGCCGTGAACCCCGTATCTTATCTGAACATACCCGTCACTACGGAACCCGAACCAGTTATGTTGGAACAGAATCCTTTGTCTCTATTGTTGATGAACAGAACTCCCCGTGGCTCAATGAGCTAAAATTCCTGACCGCTGACGTCA
Source organism: Xenorhabdus sp. TS4 (assembly GCF_014467265.1). NCBI lineage: Bacteria > Pseudomonadati > Pseudomonadota > Gammaproteobacteria > Enterobacterales > Morganellaceae > Xenorhabdus > Xenorhabdus sp. TS4. The sequence continues at coordinate 111,559 of NZ_NKHQ01000022.1, forward strand.
TGTGCACCAACCGTGACTTATCCGCGATGTTGCGCCAACAGGATCTCAACAGTTTTGTCATGCTAGATTCGATTCCAATCAACCAAATTGTATTTCTCAAAAGACCCACCATTCCACGTCCTGCCTTAGCACAAGGCCCAACCTCTTGGAAACTAATTAGCCAGCTTCAACTTAATTATCTGAACTTCATGGATAAAGATGACGAGCAAGGAGGTACTCAGGCATTACGACAATTGCTGAGCTTATATGCCAACCTTGCAGAGCCAGCCGTCGTCCGCCAGATTAATGGCATCCGACACAGTTCATTAAAAACGATTTATCGGCGGGTTCCTGAGCCTGGTCCGATCGTCTTTGCCCGTGGTGTTAGTATTAGAATTGAAGTGAATGAACAAGAATTTGCAGGAACCAGCCCCTGGCTGTTGGGTAGCGTATTGGAAAAGCTCTTCTCACGACTGGTCACCATGAACTCCTTTACTGAAATGACGCTATATAGCCAGCAACGCGGCAATATCGGATTTTGGCCTGCCCGTATGGGCAACAAGAATTTGCTATAACAGGCAAGAAATGAATATGATGCAAAAAAATTCTATTTCTATTCATCAACTATGCCGTTTGCCGGATAACTTTTGGCAGCAACTCACCCAAACCCCCTGGCAATTCGACTTATTTCAAACCCTGCGCCGTATAGATGCCCAATCTGGGGCAAGTTATATGCTAGGTTTTGCCCCATTACCGAAATATGATCTACTGCGGTTGGGACAAAAAGCTTCCATGATTTTCGCTCCTTCTACTATTGCGGAAGTCAAGCAGCGAGAAAACTCGAAGCTGTATGACATGCTCATTTACAGTTTTGGCTTGTTCGGTCCCAATGGCCCATTGCCACTACATATGACCGAATATGCCTATACACGACAATATAATTATCAAGATCCAACACTGAATGCATTCGCTAACCTATTCCATCATAGATTAATACTGTTGTTCTATCGAGCCTGGGCCAATACTCAGCCAACCGTATCGCTCGATCGTCAGGATAATCAACGCTTTTGCCATTACTTCTCCTGTTTGGTGGGTATGGGTTTGCCTGCTCAACAAAAACCAGACACCCTCAATGATCACGCGCGTTATTTTTTATCTGGCCATTTATCCCGTCAAGGGCATAACGCAGAAGGGTTAGAAAAAATACTTTCCTGTTATTTCCATGTGCCGCTAAAAATTGTGCAAAATATTCCCCAATGGCTAAAAGTCGAAGTACAGGATCAAACCCAATTAAAAGCAGGACGCAACATGCCACGTTTGGGTAAGTCGGCTTTTTTAGGCCTTGCACTCTACGATGTTCAACATAAATTTCGCATTAAATTGGGTCCGCTAAAACTGGCTGAATACAAGATGTTCTTGCCGGAAGAATCCAAATCAAGGCAGTTGCGTGACTGGGTTTATCAATATTTGGGGATTGAATACGCATGGGATGTCCAGTTAATTCTCCACCAGTCAGATGTAAAAGGGATTTGTCTGTCTGAACCGATAAAATTAGGACTAAGCAGTTGGCTTGGAAAAATTAAGCTGGATAAAAATAAACAACCAACCCATCGCGGGGATTTAATTTATAAGCCGGAATGATCCCCCTCTCTTGCCTGCAAAACAAAACTCAATCACTGTCAACAATACTACGGATTATACACTATGTCAGAAATCAGTCGTTCTGTGCTCTTCGGCAAACTTAACCGCATCCTGTTCACTTCCTTAGAGAGTGCCACCACTTTTTGTAAACTACGTGGCAACCCTTATGTTGAATTAGTTCACTGGCTGCACCAACTCATGCAGCAACAAAACAGCGATTTACAGCAAATTATCCGCCACTTTTCACTGGACGAATCTGCGTTGACTAAAGACATTGTTACAGCGCTTGATCGCTTGCCACGTGGAGCCAGTGCCATCTCTGATCTTTCCGAACATATTGATAATGCCGTAGAACGCGCTTGGGTATACGGGTCGCTGAAATTTGGTGTCAATGAAATTCGCAGTGCCCATTTTCTGATAGGCATATTGAAAACCTTTAACTTACGCAATGCACTGAGATCTATTTCTCCCCAGTTTGACCATGTGAATGCAGATACTCTACTCAACAATTTCAACGGCATCTGCAACGATAGCGATGAATCCCAATCAAATGCATCACAGGGCGCAACATTACAGGGTACGGCAAGTTCTTTCCCACAACAATCTTCTCTACAACAATCGTCTCTACAACAATATGGACAAGAACTGACTGCTCGCGCACGCAAGGGTGAAATTGACCCAGTATCAGGGCGTGATGAAGAAATTCGTCAGATTATTGATATTCTGATGCGTCGCCGCCAAAACAATCCACTGCTGACTGGCGAGGCTGGTGTCGGTAAAACCGCCGTCATTGAAGGGCTGGCATTGAAAATTGTAGCGAAAGAAGTGCCTCCACCTTTGCTGGATGTCCAGCTTTGGTTGCTGGATATCGGTATGTTACAAGCCGGTGCAGGTGCCAAAGGTGAATTTGAGTCACGTCTACGCAAAGTGATCGATGAAGTACAATCTAGCCCGACGCCAATCATTCTGTTCATTGACGAAATTCATACCTTGATTGGGGCGGGCGGACAACAAGGAACCGGCGATGCTGCCAACCTGTTAAAACCTGCATTAGCGCGCGGGCAATTACGTACTCTTGGCGCCACAACTTGGTCGGAGTACAAAAAATATGTCGAAAAAGATCCTGCCCTTACCCGCCGTTTTCAAGTCGTTCAAATTCATGAACCCAATGAAAATAAAGCGCTGCTCATGCTACGCAGTCTGGCCAAGGCATTGGAGCAACATCATCATGTGCTTCTGCTGGATGAAGCCATTGAAGCGGCTGTACGCCTTTCACATCGCTATATTCCTGCACGCCAATTACCGGACAAGGCTGTGGCCCTATTGGATACCGCTTGTGCCAGGGTTGCAATCAGCCAATATGCAGAACCCCCCCAACTGGAAAATTGCCGCCATCACATAGATGCATTGCAAATCGAGTTGGAGATTGCCGAACGGGAATTTAAAGTAGGCATCGGTGATAAACAACGTCCGGCAACTATTCTGAACGAACTATCTGTGCTGGAAGCCCAAAAAAACCAATTACAAGAACGTTGGGAGCAAGAACTTTCCTTGATCGATAGAATTATTTCTCTGCGAACACAATTAGACGCAAACCAATACGACAACTTTGAAGTAAAACATGCCGAATTGTCAGGGTTACAGCAACAATTGAAAACCTTACAAGGTGAAGAACCTCTTATCTTTGCTGCTGTAGACAGCAATATTATTTCTTCCGTTGTTTCAGATTGGACAGGAATTCCACTCAATCGTATGGTAAAAGACGAAATCGATGCCGTATTACAGTTGGCTGATACCCTTAGTCAACGTGTTATCGGTCAGTATCATGGATTAGAGTTAATTGCAAAACGCATACGCACTTCACGCGCCAAACTGGATGATCCCAATAAACCTGTTGGTGTATTCATGTTGTGTGGCCCATCCGGTGTGGGCAAAACTGAAACAGCTCTCGCCCTTGCCGAAACACTATATGGCGGAGAGCAAAACCTTATTACTATCAATATGAGCGAATTTCAGGAAGCGCATACGGTATCAACGTTGAAAGGAGCGCCTCCTGGCTATGTGGGTTATGGTGAAGGTGGTGTACTGACGGAAGCTGTCCGACGCCGCCCTTACAGTGTGGTCTTGTTGGATGAAATAGAGAAAGCCCACCCTGATGTGCATGAAATTTTCTTCCAGGTCTTCGACAAGGGTTGGATGGAAGATGGCGAAGGGCGCCACATCGACTTTCGGAATACTATTATTATCCTGACATCCAATGTCGGGGCTGATTTGATCAGTTCATTGTGCATCCAACAGGACACCTTACCGGAACCAGAAAAACTCAGTACGGCATTGCGTAAGCCATTATTAAATGTGTTTCCTGCCGCCCTGTTGGGGCGATTACTGGTGATTCCTTACTCCCCATTAAGTAATGAAGTGATGATAAATATTGTGCACTTACAATTGGAGAGGATTAAAAAACGTCTGTTGGAAAATCACGGAATTACAGCAACATTCGATGATGTCATGGTCGAGCATATCGTCAGTAGGTGTACAGAAATTGAGTCAGGTGGACGCATGGTTGATGCTATTCTGACAAATACCCTGCTACCGCAAATCAGCCAGCAACTGCTTTCCGCCAGTGCGCATGATGAACAATATCATCAGCTTCGGGTTTCTCTTGAGCAAGGTGAATTTCAATGTCAATTCATGGATTAAGCAGATAACAAGGGATTACCCATTTGCAGAATTTTCACAGGACACATATCGGTGGTAACATTGGCTTTACACCCCCTCTTCCAATCGGATACTGCCTCAATGAATTTGAAATCGAAGAAGTCATTGGCAAAAGCCGCGGCAGTATTGTGTATCGTGTTTGGGATCACCATCTCAAGCAATCTATTGCTATCAAAGAATATACCCCTCACTCTTTTGCTATACGCCGGCAAGATATGAAACTCAACTTACGAGGAAAAAAGTTAGAAAAACGATTTTATGCTGGGTTGCAAAATTTTATCCGTGAAGCCCACTTGATGTCCTGTTTCGAACATCCCTGTCTCCCCCGCTTTCTGCGCTTTTGGCAACAAAACTGTACCGCATATATAGCCGCTTCCTTTTACAAGGGAATGACATTAAATAAATTGAGGATAAAACACCCACATTTCATCAATGAAAATTGGCTTGGCCAGATACTGTTTCCCTTGTTGAATGCACTTGATTCTCTCCATCAAAGAAATTATTTACATTACGATATTTCCTTGGACAATATTTTGATCCAAGAGAGTCAATCACCGATATTGCTGGATTTAGGATCTACCCGCCAAACAACAACATGCTTGTCTGATGATACAGAGATAACCATTCGATCCGGCTTTACTCCCATTGAGCAATACACTAGCAATGAAGAAAACCAACATGGACCTTGGACAGATCTCTATGCGTTGGGGGCAGTACTCTATACTTTGATTGTGGGTAACCCCCCTCCGGTCAGCATCGTGCGCAATCTTGAAGATAATTATCAGCCTCTGGTCAAGCTGCGTCCAGCGGGATATTCCTTACCGTTTCTGCATGCCATTGACTCTGTCCTGACAATAAAACCCTCAAGACGGCCACTGTCTATATCCGAATTCATTGCTATTTTTTCAACAAGTTTATAAATTCAAATTACCCCAAGAATCATCAATCAGTGATGTCAGCACATGATCCTGCCAAACTCCGTCAATCATTAAATAGTTCCTGGCATAACCTTCTCGTTCAAAACCTAACTTCTTAAGTAAATTTCCACTGCGATGATTATGTGGCATGTAATTAGCCATAATGCGGTGCATTTTTTGGTGGCGTTGCATATAACGGATTGTCGGTTGCAAGGCTTCATACATTAACCCTTGACCTTGCCATTTTTCGCCCAAAGAATAACCAAGGTAACAGGAATAAAACGCTCCCCGTACAACATTAGTGAAATTAGCAATCCCCATCACTTCATTTTCATTAGGATCTAATAACAAGAAATTAAATGCCGATCCCTGCCGCTGTAATTCCGCAATATAATTCAGCCTATTTGTCCATCCAGAAGGTTGATAAAAACTACCATCTCTTGTCGGTTCCCATGGCTTAAGAAAATCTATATTTTCTGCATAATATTCAGCTAGTCTATAGGTATCCCGTTCATACACCACACGAACAACCATTCTATTCGTAATAAAGCGAATCTTGGGAGATGTAGAACGATAACCAAACATGTTTTCTCCTGATATTTACCTTGGAAAATTTATTAAGTAATTTAGCGTTTACGGCATTTTTAATCACCATCTGACGATAAAAAAATATCATCTATATCCCTCTACCTTAATACTCAAATTAAGTCCAAAATAACAAAGTATTCACATTTATCTTTTCATATTTCAATGGTGCAAAATGTCATTAGTTTCACAAGCGCGTAGCTTGGGTAAATATTTTCTTTTATTTGATAATCTGTTAGATGTTTTAGGATTTTTTGTTGTTTTTCCCCTAATTTCTATTCGTTTCGTCGAACAACTTGGCTGGGCTGCCGTTATTGTTGGTTTTGCACTCGGTCTGCGTCAACTGGTACAACAAGGGCTGGGTATCTTTGGTGGTGCTATAGCGGATAGGTTCGGTGCCAAGCCCATGATACGGGTATGTTACTTCGGGCTATGGGTTTTGCCTTGATGGTCATGGCATTTGAGCCTTGGATCTTACTCCTTTCCTGCATCTTATCTGGATTGGGCGGGACATTGTTCGATCCTCCAAGGGCTGCATTGGTCATAAAATTAACCCGCCCTCATGAACGTAACCGTTTCTATTCGCTTTTATTGATGCAAGATAGTGCAGGTGCCGTCATTGGTGCACTGATAGGAAGCTGGTTGCTGCAATATAATTTCAATATTGTCTGCTGGATTGGTGCAACAATTTTTGTACTGGCCGCTCACTTTAACGCTTTGTTTCTGCCGGCATACCGTATCTCAACAATTCGTACACCAATCAAGGAAGGTATGGGGCGTGTGATTAGAGATCGGCGGTTTTTTTTTTACGTACTGACATTAACCGGTTATTTTGTCCTATCAGTACAAGTTATGTTGATGTTTCCGATCATAATCCATGAAATTTCCGGTACAGCTACCTAATACCGCGAGTGCGAGGCCTTATGTGTTATTTAATAAACTTTAAATCGTCTTTCCTGTGTCGCTTTTGTTCCTGATAGAAATTTTTATGAGAACCAAAATTCAACAGGTATAGTTCTATTTTTTCTTCAACCCAATGATATCCCAACAATGTTAGCTGGTTATTTAACTGAAATTTGTGAACACGAAGAAAACTTAAATCGCCTTTCTTCTGTTCGCCAATCTCGGGGTCGTCGATAATTTTCTCTATCTCATCTTCCACTACTGCAAGAAGATTTTCAGGTAATTTAGATAACGCTTTAGAGAAACGCCTTGTTTCATAAACATCAATCTTAGGACTTTTTTGTCCTTCTGACATAACGCGACACCTTACTATTGTCGACTTCGCTTTTCGCTAGTAACGAATCAAGGATAAAGGAGTATGGCAAATCTGGGTTATCTTCGGCGATGCGACCTATTTTTGCCCAATGCTCGATTTGCTTTGGCACACTCCTGCTTGACGCTTCTGCGTGGATTTTTACATCACTCACGAAGTCATCATCTAAACGGATACTAATAGCCATCTGCGTATTCTCTCTGCGGGATTTGTATTACATGCGATGTGAGACGCATACGCCTTCGGAAGCGCACTTATAATATGCGCCATTTTGTCAAATAATGCAATCTTTTGTCGCGTTAAATGATTGTATGGTTGCGCGATATGCCAGAACCACTTGAATTTGTTCCGTTATGGGAATTCCCATATCGAATGAATATCAATTAGTTAGGATTGCAGATACGAAAAAGGCCAAGATTTACTTAGCTTAGGAACAACGCCTAATGGCAGGTCTGTTTTTAATGAGTCTTTGCATGTTCCCAATAGGTTGGGTCAATCAACTGCACCTCATATTTGGCCTGATTTGTCTGTTCTATCTGGGCATGGTAACAGCAGAGCCGGCACGTGAAACCCTGAGTGCTTCACTGGCTGATCCACGGGCACGCGGTAGTTACATGGGATTCAGCCGACTGGGGCTGGCATTAGGAGGCGCGTTGGGCTATACCGGCGGAGAGTGGCTCTATGATGCAGGCCACGCCTTGAATATACCGCAATTACCGTGGCTCCTGCTGGGATTGGTGGGCTTAGTTACCATTTATGCCCTGCACCATCAGTTCAACCAGAAGAAAATTGAACCTATCATTATTAGCAAGCATTAATCATATGATGAGCTAATTAAGTAATAATTAGTGTAAGATCTGCTCATTGAAAACAAAAGGAGACAACAATGAGAAGATTTTTCTTAGGGGTAATCTTGCTACTGGCAGGATTAATCAGCGGCTGTGATCAATTCAAGGAAGTCAGTATTAACGAAGGTTTGCTGAATGATTATTTATTAAAAAGAGTTCATTATCAAAAGCAAATTAGCCTGCCCGCGGCGACCAAAGCCAATATCACACTAGGAGATTTGACCAGTCAGATCGGCCGCCAAGATCTAGAAAAAATTGAATTATCGACTCTGGCAAAAGTTCAATTAGTGACCTTACTGGGAACGGTTCATGCTGATATGAAACTGACTATTAGGGCTAAGCCGATATTTGATGCGGAAAAAGGCGCTATTTTCATTAAGGGATTGGAAATCGTAGACTACCAAACCACACCAGAAAAAGTCGCCACGCCAATTAAAACGTTACTCCCTTATTTGAATGTGTCTTTAAGTGAGTTTTTTGATGCACACCCGGTTTATGTTTTAAATCCAGAAAAAAGCAAGTCTGAAGCTGCTGCTTTAAAATTAGCCAAAGGCTTGGAAATTCAACCCGGTAAATTGGTTATTGATTTGGTTGATAAATAATTTTCATTATCGATAAAATAGTAAGGGCGGGTTATTTAATAACCCGCCCTTACTTATTATCGCTATTTACCGATTGGCTTATCTATATGAGTTGTCACTCTACTTCCAGCTCTTCACGTAACGCTTGCAATGCCTCTCGAGTAATAATCACCAACGTCCGATAAAAACCGCTGGTCGCATGGGCTTCAACTTTACCAAGAAATTGCCCACACCAAGGCAACAAATATTCATCAAACAACTTAATCTGGGCCTGGACTTCATCCTCTGCGGCCTGATCTTCCAGCCATGATGCAGCCAACAATAAGGAGCCAAATTGATCAGCAGGGATATCAGTCAAAGGCATGCCTCGCTCCACCAAAAACTGGCGTACTTCACTTTCATCTTTATCAGTATAATCAGAGCGGCAGACTGCAACACCCGCAGACGCTCCAGTAAACAAGGCATGATAATCGGCTTCAACCACCGATAACTCACTGTTTTTCTGTAACCTATCCAATAACTCATCCTGATCCAAAGGCCACAATGGTTTCAATTTTCCCTCAGCAATCATGGTGATTACAGGTTGCAAAACAGGATCTTTTGGTGCCCGGTTAAACAATGTTCCCAATATGCGGCAGACAACAGAAAATTCGTTCATGGTTTAATTCACCCCCAATAACTTACCTAAATAATAAATATTTGTTATTGTCCCTAATCGTCTGCCTTGCTGTAAAGCGACTTATTAATAACCAAGGGTCATATCAACAAGGCCAATGGGTGATTCACCTTTTTCCATTCGTCGAATATTGTCACAAATCATATCCATAGCTTCATCAGGAATAGTCTTAGCCGCGATATGTGGAGTGATATTAATGCGTGGATGAGTCCAGAAAGGATGCAAATTTGATAGTGGTTCTTCAACAAATACATCAAGGGTCGCACCAGCCACATAACCTTTATCAATGGCTGTCAGCAAATCTTGCTCTACCAATTGAGCGCCTCGTGCAATATTGATCACATATGAGCCAGATTTTAACTGCCTGAATAATGAAAGATTTAAGAGACCACGAGTCTCTGGCGTATCCGGCAGGATATTAATCAATACCTTACATTCAGAAAGAAAGTCATCTAATTGTGCTGTCCCATAAAAATTCTCAACCTGATCAATTTGTTTTGGCGTTCGGCTCCAACAACGAACGTTGAAATCAAATTCTTTCAATTTTTCAATAACGCTACGCCCCAAAACGCCTGCCCCCAAGACACCAATAACAAACTCTTTTCGATTATGGGAAGGCATGGGATTCCAAAGACGCTGTGCTTGATATTGTTTATATTCATCCATGCGGCGGAAATAATATAAAACTGAGGAAACCGCATATTCCTGCATTTGCTGTGCCATGCCCGTATCTTCAAGACGTATTAGCGGTATTCCCTTAGGCAATGTCCCCGGATTTTCTAATTCTTGTTGAAGAATGGCATCCACTCCAGCCCCAAGTGAAAATATCCCTTTGATATCCTGGCGGTTAGCTAACATTTCATAGGGAGATAACCAAACTAAAGCATAATCAGCAGGGGCGTTATCACCACTAATCCATTGCCGGACGTTAGCCTCAGGTAATCTAGCGTGTATTCCCTGAATCCATTTATCGCAATTAAAATTGGGGGAAGAGTGAAAGAAAATGATGTTCATAAAATCTCATTCCTTTTTGTTTTTCTAATAGGGTTAACTTATTGCCGAAAAGGTTGCAAGCCTCCAATTAGGAAGGTGGGAATGAAAATATTGATAATGTTATCTGGTTAACAAATTTGCCATGATTCGTTGCAACAAAAAAAGCACTTTTATTCCCGTAATTGACTACCAGCCACACAAATTGTTTTTTATTTGTCTAATCGGTCAAAAAGCCTGAAAAAATCGCCATAAGCCTGTTGACGCCTGCCCTGCTTTTCCCTATAGTAGCGCCCCGTTGCAGCGACGAACTCAAGAGAAATCACTGCAATATAAAATATGGTGAGGTGTCCGAGAGGCTGAAGGAGCACGCCTGGAAAGTGTGTATACGTGAAAACGTATCGAGGGTTCGAATCCCTCCCTCACCGCCATATTCTATGAAAGAGTCTGAACAGAATGGTCAGGCTTTTTTAATGCCCGACAAATTAACCATAAATAGTTGGGTTCATTAGTAATACGATTACAATAGTGCATTCTTATTGAATGCAACAAAAAAATTCGGTGAGGTGTCCGAGAGGCTGAAGGAGCACGCCTGGAAAGTGTGTATACGTGAAAACGTATCGAGGGTTCGAATCCCTCCCTCACCGCCATATTCTATGAAATAGCCTGAATATCAATTCAGGCTATTTTTCATCCAAAATACCCAATAAAACCGCCTATACCACCAGCATAGTGTAGAATCACATAAGCACCAAATGCTTTTGCCAGTAAAGTGGCAACAGTGCCAATACCCGAAGTGCCACCGTGGACTAAAACCGTTTCACCCGCTTTCAACTTGCCACGTTGGAATAGATTCACCCATACCGAATCTGCCGGAATCTGGATACGGACATCCAAACGACAGCGTTCGGGCAGATGGGTGTGCTGACGGTGGAACATGCGAATCGTGATGCCACCATCCCGTGGGCGTTAGGTACGTGATGGGAACGAGGTAAGAGCATGGGTTATTCCTTTAACCACTCAAGGGAATTGGTAAAAAATATTCACTTTAATTTCAGATGTTAATTAATTGTTAAGCATTATTCGCTTGTTATTGGGTGAAAATGGGTTTACTAGGTTAATTGGTCTTTGTTGTAGTCAACAAAATAAGGTGAATAAAATGAAAAAATACGCGCTTCTTTGCCTGTTGGCGGGTTCGGCTATTCTACCACTGCAAACTTATGCCGACACTCCCGTTATTTCCCCGAGTGATCCTTTATATCTTATTTGCGTACTAATACCTACGTTGCCGTGGTGCGATGTTGTGCCCATTATTCCTCCGGCAACCCTGCCAAATTAACTAATGTAACATACTAAAATAAATCGAGTAGGACGGTAAAATTCTCGCCGTCCTCACGTAATGACACTGCATTTAGTCCTGCCACCCCAGTATCATTTGCTCTGGGGTGGCAATGTGTTGTTCTCCATCCAAATAACCCCCTCTGGCTTTTGGTCATGCCTCCAATAGTTAGATAGTTATGATATACCTCCTCTTGATTTTTTTCTTGGGGATTGCCATTAATTGTGAGATCGCAGCCATGAATCAGTAATTGCCATATCATCTTCCTCAAAAATAATACAGCTTTTAATGTAGTTTATGTACGCACTCGTGTACATCTTTTTCATAACTGCATATAGCTGTTAATGACTAATTAATATTAGTCTTATAGTGAATAAATAAATTAAGCGTTCCTCCCCAAAAGACACCGCCCGATAGACCACAGATAAAACCAAACAGTAAATTAAAACTGAAAGAATATAACAAATTAGAGTTAATACTCATCATGGCAGAAATAATAAATTTTACTATAAAAACAGTAAGAATCAGACTCAAAGTCAAAGGAGTTCCTGAACGAATGATTGAGCCATCTTCATGACCCTTTCTTAATCTTGGTTGACTACGCCATAAGCCCCATCCGATACCCCCACCCACCAAAATACCTACAATAAGCGCCAGGAATGCCGAATCTGGAAATGTCGTTTCATTTAATACACTATAAACAGCCCATATTAAAAACAAAACTGGCATAAAAAACAGTCGATCAATACGCATTTCTCTGTCATATAATGCATTGATACCCCGTTTAATCAGAAAAATAAATAAAATCCAAACCCAGATAGGAGTACCTTTAATAATGGCTAAAATTGACATATTACTCACCCTTCTTACATTGAGCATTAAGCCCTTTACATTTTAAATAAAATAGTCCATCCTTCATATTTATTCATCATTAAGCTGTCAATTCTTAATATGATATGGACAGAGTCGTTATGTCAGTATCAGTTACTGATAACATGCAGGGATAAAAGTAACAAATCAAAATAATACCAAAAGTAAACAAATTGCACTTTAATTTACATTCTCAGTAACCTTATGAAAAACAAAAATCACTCAATAACAACCTCCCATTTTTAACCACAATATAGGGGATAAGCGGTGACATTTTTAGGAATAGTCAATAGTAAAGAATATAAGGAATGGAAGCACCCAACACCTTTTCTCCCTTACTTTCATTTTCATGAAATCCATGAATCAGAATCTATAAAGATACCAGCGAAAGAAATAATCCAAGCTGTAAAAGACTTTGAAATGACCGATGATTTATTTATTAAAACTTTGTCCAAAATCAGAAATATGCCAACTTATTTAATTAATAAATTAGGAAGAAAAAACAATAACCAAGAATTTGGCTTAAAAACCTTTACCCCACTTAATGAAAATAGCCATGAAATATCAATGGGATTAACTGGCAGGTTTTGGCAAATGGATTTAGGTATCATACACCAAGCTGATCTGGAATCATTTATTAACTTTGATGATCATAAATCAGCCAAATTGGTGCTGCGCTTTTTAGTCAGGGAACATCTTAATGACTATCATTCACTAGTGACCGAAACATTCATTTTTTGCCCCAATGATAATGTCAAGAAAAAATTTACTTTTTACTGGTTTATAATTAGGCCAGCCAGTGGGTTTATCCGAAAAAGAGCGCTATCTGTAATAATTAAAAAGTTAAAAAATAAACATACCTGAGACACAATTAATTTTCTTATTAAGGAAATGTAATCACAGTTCTCAGGCATGATAAATTTACACATCTGATATTAATGCGACAAAAATTCCTTCAAAAATGGCATCAATAACTCAGGCTTTTCTTCATGAGGAGAATGACCAGTAAAAGGAATATTTAATAAGTAAGAATGGGTGACTTGATCAACTAACTCAGTTAAGTAAGTGCGTGACACTAAGCTATCCTTATCCCCCCGCACTGCCATTAATTCACAAGTGATCTTACGGATAGATTGATTTGGATAGCCGTCGTCACTAGCATCAAGCCACATAGTAACAACACTGCTTATCAGTTTGTTGAAATCTGCTTTCGGATTCAATCTATAGTAGTTATCATAGCTGCCCGGCAACATCGCCTTCCAGCTTTCCGCTGTAATTTGTTTAAATATATCTCGTGCCGGATCATTTCCTTTTAAGATCCAATGAGCACCTATCGCCACCATTTTATCAATTGAAACGATCCCAGCAGCAGCCAATCGTAACGCAACAATACCTCCGTCACTATGACCAATAATACTGCATTTCTCTAACCTTAAATGGTTGGCTATCGCTTCTACATCTTGTTGGAGACGTTTATACGATAGGCTTTTTTGTCCCAAAGTCGATTTTCCCTGCCCTCGGCTATCTATGCCAATCAGTTGATAAGACTTTCCAAGATCGCCTACCAATCGATTAAACGTTTCAATGGTACTTAAACCACCATGTAAAAAAATGAGTGGGTAACCATTGGCATTACCTTGGATCTCATAATAGATATGGGCACCGTCAACTTCTAAATAACTACCATCTTGATGATTAAAACCAAACATAGAACATTATCTCCTTTATGCTTCTTTACCTGCAGTAAATGCTATAGGTTTAACAACAGAAACGAGTTTTGCTGTCTCGGTTTTTTCAACCACAGCTTTTAGTCTTGAGGAACCAAATATGAGATGGCTTTGCATTTACCGATGTAGAAAAGGTTAGGGTTAACATAAAAAGACTCCAACAGCCAGATAGCGGGTTCAGTACATTAAGAGCCCTCAAGATAACAAACCCGTGTGACAGTTTTTGTCAGTAGTTAATGCACTATTTTTCCATTTCCCGCCATTCTTTAAGTAAAGACTGTCTTGAACGGGGATAACACTGTTGTTCTATCTTCAAATGGCTCATTCTATCCGATCTGAAATGGCGAAATGTTTTTCTTAATTCACACCAACCAATAACAATACTGATATTCTCAAAATATCCCAATGCAAATGGCCATATTGTTCTTGTCGATTGATTGTTTTTGAGATCTAAATAAGTGAAAGTGATTTTATGCCGATGACTGATCGCTTGCCGTATTTGCGGGATATCAATGGAAGGTTCAATTTTCGTAGTAGCTGGCCCAATTAATAATGAATTTGTCTCAAGATATTGTTTGAGTTCTGTTGGGATAACCGCTGCAATTTTATTGATCGCACTGTTTGCAGATGTTTTTAATTGTGAATCAGCGCGTTTTGCCACCCAACTAGCCCCTAATACCAAGGCTTCCATCTCATTTTGCGTTAACATCAACGGTGGTAAAACAAATCCCGGCTGTAAGACATAGCCTATACCCGCTTCTCCCTCGATACTTGCACCTTGAGCCTGTAAGGTCGCAATATCCCGATAGAGAGTCCTTAAGCTAATGTTCAACTTCTGCGCCAATACCTTGCCCTGCACGGGAAAATGATAACTGCGTAATATTTCCATCAAAGTTAACAAACGTTGTGTCCTAGACAATTTATCATATCCTTAATGTTAACCAATTGATTCATCCAAACTGCATTATCATTATTCCATAATTGCTTTTAAACTGTATAACAGCAGCAAATCTGTTACTAGCACCAATTCTGGGCATTGCGATGACTCACTCAAGGTAAAATTAGACGAGTTGGTTAACTTTTTGACATGTAACACTTTTCTGATCTGACAAAAGCGATATGCTGGTATTACTTCTTTCAGTTCATCATCTGCTATCTTATTTTTTGGTTCTTAATTAAATGAATACTCGTAAAGTTAGGGGAATACGTCCATTTAGTGCGCTTATTGACGCTTGTTGGAAAGAAACTTACTCTTTTCACCGTTTTATCAAAGACATGATTGCTGGGATCACCGTGGGAATAATTGCTATCCCACTGGCAATGGCTCTGGCAATCGGCAGTGGTGTTGCACCACAATACGGCCTGTATACTGCGGCCATTGCCGGTATTATTATTGCTGTGACCGGAGGATCACGTTATAGCGTTTCCGGCCCAACAGCAGCTTTTGTGGTGATACTCTATCCTGTATCACAGCAATTTGGCCTCAGTGGCTTGCTTATCGCCACGCTTATGTCAGGCATTATTTTGCTTATCATGGGATTAGCGCGATTTGGCCGACTGATTGAGTACATTCCACTGTCTGTTACGCTTGGGTTCACTTCTGGTATTGCTATTACTATCGCTACCATGCAAGTGCAAAATTTTTTCGGCCTGAAACTAGACCATGTGCCGGAAAATTATATTAATAAGGTAATTGCCCTCTCCCAAGCGTTTCCTTCATTACAACTCAGCGATACCCTCATCGGTTTAACAACCTTGCTGGTATTGATTTTCTGGCCAAAACTAGGGTTAAAGTTACCCGGTCACTTACCGGCGTTAATGGCAGGTACGGGTATCATGGGGATCATGCATTTGTTAGGCCATGATGTGGCAACAATTGGTTCATCATTTAGCTATACGCTGGAAGATGGTACACAGGGCCAAGGTATTCCCCCTATTCTTCCCCAATTTATCCTGCCGTGGCAATTGCCTGATACTCACTCTCTTGATATTAGCTGGAATACAGTATCAGCATTACTGCCCGCAGCATTTTCTATGGCAATGTTAGGGGCAATTGAATCCCTGTTATGTGCCGTTATTCTGGATGGTATGACCGGAAAAAAACATCATTCCAACAGTGAATTGATCGGCCAAGGAATGGGTAATATTGTCGCCCCCTTCTTTGGTGGGATCACGGCAACTGCGGCTATCGCCCGTTCAGCCGCCAATGTGCGGGCAGGTGCAACCTCACCAATTTCTGCTATCGTTCACTCCCTGCTGGTATTATTGGCACTGCTGGTTCTTGCCCCAATGCTTTCTTATTTACCGCTGGCCGCTATGTCAGCCATTTTGCTGATTGTAGCTTGGAATATGAGCGAAGCCCATAAGGTCATAGACCTCATTCGCCGTGCCCCCAAAGACGATATCATTGTCATGTTGCTGTGTATGTTATTAACCGTTCTGTTTGATATGGTGGTGGCAATCACAATAGGCATTGTGTTGGCTTCACTACTGTTTATGCGCAAAATTGCCAATATGACCCGAATCAGCATTTCTTCTGCAACAAATCATGATACAGGTTTGTTGGTTGTGCGAATTAATGGTCCTCTGTTTTTTGCAGCTGCGGAGCGCATTTTTACTGAACTGAAAAAACAAGGAACCGATTATCACACCATTATTATGCAGTGGGATGCTGTTCCGGTTCTGGATGCAGGTGGGCTACATGCTTTTCAAGGATTTGTTCGGGAGATGGGAAAAGAGAAACATCTCGTTGTGTGCGATATATCCTTCCAGCCCTTGAAAACGTTGGCACGAGCCAAAGTCGAACCAATTAAAGGGCAATTGAGCTTTTATGCCACTTTATCCAAAGCACTGAAAGAAATAGATTAACCTAAATCTCCAAATAAGAATATTAGGTGCATTTTTTGGTCTAATATTCTTATCGTTATTGCAAAATTCACAATAAGCTTATTTTTCCCCCTAAAATTTGACTTAAATATGAACGCAGATATGGAGAATTTTCATGCTTTTTTCACTCAATAAACATCTTATGGCAACAGCATTTATCGTTTTTTCTTCCGTTACGTCATTGTTTGTCACAGATTCCATGGCTGCTGAAGAAGTCATACATATAGATTTTCAATTTGATAAATTCTCTCTGCCGGTAGCAACTCTCGAAATTGATGGAAAAAAGCAAAATTTAATGCTCGATACAGGTGCATCTCAAGCCCTCCATTTAACTAAAGAGTTTATGTCGGAAATCTCAGGCTTAGTGATAGATCCTGAAAAAGCACGCTCTACTGACATTACAGGCAAAGTTTTTTTTAATGATAAATTTCACATTCCACAACTTTCGATAAACGGAATGATATTTAAGGATATTACCGGAGTTTCGCTAACACCATGGGGAGTGACCTTGTTAGGTCAAGAAAAAAAGCTTCCTACTTCGATGGTAATGGGCCCTAACTTATTCAAAGATAAAGTTGTTCTTATCGATTACAAAAACCAGAAATTGTCAGTTTCTGATCATTTGCAAGCGTTGGACGTCAATGTGACTGATGGTTGGAGTGAATTACCGTTGAGACTCACTCAAGAAGGCATTGTTGTCAAAGTTTCACAAAACGCCAAGAATTACAACATGATCCTGGATACTGGTGCATCAGCTTCCGTTTTTTGGCAACAAAGGTTGCAATCACCTCCAGTTATCCTTCCCTGCGGGGCTTTGAGAGAAGATCTGGACAAAGAAGAATGCATTGTATCGACGTTTCAACTTGATGAGAAAAATGCTAAAAAAATAAAACTGAATTCACTACTGATTGATGGAGATTTTAATCATTTAAATGCGGATGGACTAATTGGAAATAACTTCTTCAATCAATATGCAGTATTAATTGACTTTCCTGGTAAGAGATTATTTATTAAAGATAATGCGTAAAAAATCAGCGGTTACAGGGCAAAATGTCTGTAACCGCATTATCAAAAAACCAAACAGATCCCGTGATTATTTGCTGGTATCCAACTCTGGGAAATTTTTCACCACATCATCAATGGCTTTTATCTGCATCAGGAATGGCTCCAGTTTTGCCAACGGCAATGCTGATGGGCCATCACATTTTGCATTTTCTGGATCAGGATGGGCTTCAAGGAACAAACCGGCAATTCCTACCGCCATACCAGCACGTGCCAACTCTGACACTTGCGCACGGCGACCGCCGGAAGCTGTACCAAAAGGATCACGGAATTGCAATGAGTGAGTGACATCAAAAATCACCGGTGAACCATGAGTCGCCTGTTTCATGACACCAAAGCCCAACATATCGACGACCAGATTGTCGTAACCAAAATTACTGCCACGGTCACACAGTATTACCTGATCGTTACCGCCTTCTTTAAATTTTTCAACGATATTTCCCATCTGCCCTGGGCTAACAAACTGAGGTTTTTTGACATTAATAACTGCGCCAGTTTTTGCCATCGCTTCAACCAGATCAGTCTGGCGGGCAAGGAAAGCGGGAAGCTGGATGACATCAACCACATCTGCAACAGGTTGGGCTTGCGCGGGTTCATGTATATCAGTGATGATCTTCACGCCAAAAGTCTGCTTCAGCTCTTGAAAGATTCTCATTCCCTCTTCCAAACCAGGCCCGCGATAGGAATGGATCGAAGAACGGTTAGCCTTATCAAAAGACGCCTTAAAAACATAAGGAATGCCCAGTTTTTGCGTTACAGTCACATAGTGTTCACAAATACGCATGGCCAAATCCCGTGACTCAAGGACATTCATACCGCCAAACAGTACAAAAGGCAGATCATTTGCGACCTTGATGTCACCAATATTAACCACTTTCTGTTGCATGTTTATACCTTCTCTTGTTAAGGACAAATAAATTTGCTGTATCCATAAAATAAATAAGAAGCAGAGAAATGCCGCTTTATAACGCCTTTAATGGAGGATGAGCGCTCTCTGATCAATAGAGTTAATCTGCATTTTTATCATTTCTGAGATCGGGTCCTCAGGGCAATGCTCCACGAAATAACTCAAATCTGAAACAGCAATGTGATTACAATCGAGCTGCGCATAAATCAGCCCTCGGTCGCGGATTTCATACGGATCTTCGGGATCGAACATCAGCACGACTTCGCTGGCTTTTAACGCCAACTCCATCTTTTTCTCTTCCATTAAGGAAATTTTGATAATATCGGTAACTTTTCGCACAATGCTGTTATTATCGGCTTCCTGTAAGTCCTTATTTTCCAAACGAACCATCGGGCCAATATTACCTTTCAACCAGACATCAAGGATATGTTCGTTGAGCGTATCGCCATTCATCGGGTTAATAAACCATGTCGGCTCATCAGCCAAATCAACCCGCAAGATTAACTGTGTCGGGAATATAACAGGCTGTACGGGCAATGCCAGCGTCTGGGCAATATGGGCAAATATCGTCCCCAATGTTACGGGAGCGCCTTGGCGTGAACGCAATACATTATCCAACCACAAGGTATCAGATAAACAATACACCCCATTCGCTCCACCAAATTTCCATTCTCGATAAAAAAGCGTCAACAGTGCTTGTAATTTTGCTTTGGTGTCAGTAATAAAGGAAAGTTTTTGTCGCGCTTCTTCAACCAATGCCGTTAACTGCTCAGTCACCATTGTGTGGTGGAAATCAGGACGAATGGCCCGTGTTACCAGAATAATACCATCTATCAGGGAAGCATTATTGAATTCATAATTAACTATGGTTTTCATCTTTATTCCATCGACCTACCGTGATACGTTCGTTACCACCATAATCCTGAAAAGTTGCTATCTGTTGATAACCTTTTTCCAAAAATAGGTTTCTGACAACGATTCCCTGTTTCCAGCCATGTTCCAATAATAGCCATCCATTTGGTAACAGGAAGTGGCGAGCCTGCTCTATAATTGTCTGCAAATCTGCTATGCCATTTTGTGCAGCGATCAATGCAGTGGCTGGTTCAAACCTGACATCTCCTTCGCGCAAATGAGGGTCAAGCTCATCAATATATGGAGGATTACTGACAATCATATCAAATTGTTTTTCACCAACCGCAGAAAACCACTCACTTTGCAGAAAATTCACATTGTGAACAGACAATTTTTCCGCGTTTCTCGCAGCATTATGTTTTGCTAATGCTACTGCATCAGGATTGATATCCACCCCAGTGACATAGCAATCATGCCGCTCACTTGCCAGCGCCAATGCAATTGCCCCTGTTCCCGTGCCGAGATCCAAGATCTGTGCCGATGATTCAGGCAATAGTTCCAAAGCTTTTTCAACCAAGCATTCCGTATCAGGACGTGGGATTAAAGTTGCTGGTGATACAGTCAGGGGCAACGACCAAAATTCACGCTCCCCCACAATATAAGCAATCGGCTCTCCCTGAATACGACGGGCCAACAAAGCATTAAGCTGGTTAACTGCTTCTGGAGAAATCGATGTTTCATTGAATGCAATTAAATAAGTACGGGAACGCCCTGTTACGTGTTGCAACAGGATTTCTGCATCACGCTTAGGGCTATCACTTTCAGTCAACTGCATAGCTGCATGCCGGAGCCAATGTTGATAATTCATCAATCCTGCTCTGATAATGCGGATAATTGGTCTGCTTGATATTCAGTAATGATAGGTTGGATAAGCATGTCCAGTTTACCTTCCATGACTTCCTCAAGACGGTATAACGTTAGGTTGATACGGTGATCAGTAACCCGTCCCTGTGGGAAGTTATAGGTGCGGTTGCGATCTGAACGGTCACCGGTGCCGAGCAAATTGCGGCGTTCAGAGGCTTCGGCTTCCTGACGCTTTTGCATCTCAGCGGCACGAATACGCGCCGCAAGCACAGACATCGCTTTTGCTTTGTTCTTGTGCTGGGAACGCTCATCCTGACACTCCACAACAATCCCCGTTGGCAGGTGGGTAATGCGAATTGCGGAGTCAGTGGTATTGACGTGCTGTCCGCCCGCGCCGGAAGAGCGATAAGTATCAATTTTCAGATCGCCTGGATTGATCTCCGGTAATTCCGCTTCCGGGATTTCTGGCAGGATAGCCACTGTACAAGCAGAAGTATGAATACGCCCCTGGGATTCTGTTTCCGGCACACGCTGAACACGATGACCACCAGACTCAAATTTCAGGTGACCATAAACTTGCTCACCAGAAATTTTGGCAATTACTTCTTTATATCCGCCATGTTCACCTTCATTGGCACTCATGATCTCAACTTTCCAGCGACGGGATTCTGCATAACGGCTATACATACGGAATAAATCTCCGGCGAATATCGCAGCTTCATCACCGCCCGTTCCAGCACGAACTTCAAGGAAACAGTTGCGCTCGTCATCCGGATCTTTCGGTAATAACAGCATTTGCAGTTGCTGTTCCAGCTCTTCATTACGAATTTTTGCGTTTTTGAGTTCTTCCTGCGCCATTTCCCGCATTTCGGGATCATCAAGCATCATCTCAGCTGTTTCAATATCATCCTGAACGCTTTTCCAGACTTTAAAACAGTTAGTCACATCGGTCAGTTGAGCATATTCCTTTGATAACGCGCGAAAACGCTCTTGATCAGCGATAACCTCAGCATCACCGAGGTGAGCCAAAACTTCTTCATGGCGTTCTTGCAATGCTTCCAATTTAGCGACAATAGAAGGCTTCATTCGTAATATCAGACCTTATTTAGAATAGGGTTAGGTTAGTTATGATCCAGCCCAAGGCTGTCCCGTAATAGATTCAGGCGTTCCAAATCGCCATCGCTGGCAGCCTGTTGGAGAGATTTAGTCGGTGTATGGATCAGACGATTCGTCAACTGGTAGGTCAATTGGTTAATGATCTGTTCAGCATCAGCGCCTTGCCTTATGGACATCAATGCTTTTGCCGTCATTTCAGCCCTAATTTTCTCTGCCTGTTCTCGATATTCGCGAATTGTATTAACAGCGCCTTGAGAACGCAACCAATCCATGAAATGGCTGCTTTCTTGTTGCACAATCCCTTCCGCAACAACTGCCGCTGCTTTACGTTGGGCAAGATTTTGCTGAATGATAGCCTGTAAATCATCTACGCTGTACAGATAAACATCACTCAATTTTTCCACATCTGGTTCAATATCGCGAGGAACAGCAATGTCAATCAGCAACATGGGTTGGTTACGACGTAATTTCAACGCCCTTTCGACCATACCTTTACCAATGATCGGCAATGGACTGGCGGTGGAGCTAATGACAATATCCGCTTCAGCCAATCGGGTATCGATATCCGGCAGGGAAATAACTTCTGCATTGACTTCACTGGCAAGCATTTGTGCCCGCTCTTTTGTCCGGTTGGCGATCATCATGCGATTCACACCATGCTCTTTTAGGTGACGGGCAACCAGTTCAATCGTTTCCCCTGCTCCCACCAACAGGATATTCAGTTGGGAAAGGGATTCGAAAATTTGCCGTGCAAGTGTACAGGCAGCAAATGCTACAGAAACGGCATTGGCGCCAATTTCTGTTTCTGTTCTGATCCGTTTAGCCACCGAGAAAGATTTTTGGAATAAGCGTTCCAGTTCACTCGACAGAGATTGATAATTTTGCGACTCAGCGAAAGCCTTTTTCACCTGCCCCAAAATCTGCGGTTCCCCCAATACAAGGGAATCCAGACCGCTTGCAACTCGCATTAAATGCCTGACGGCCGCATTGTCTAAATGCCAGTAGAGGCTGCCGGTCAAATCATCAGGGTCAAGCTGATGATATCTGCATAGCCAATGAATTAGCTGTTCTTCAAAATTACCCTGCAGTTCAACACTGAGGTAAAGCTCTGTACGGTTACAGGTGGACAGCACAACGCCGCCTCGCACCAGTGGTTGTTGGAGCAAGTCATCAAGCGCTAATCCTATTGTGTCAGGAGAAAAAGACACCCGCTCACGTAAAGAAACAGGCGCTGTTTTATGGTTGATACCGAGTGCTAATAAAGTCATCTTAACTGCATTGAGTTATCATAGGGGGCAAGATCATGATGATATCGATAATTATTCTCATAAACTCACACCCTTCATAAGGACTCTCATTGGTCGAGCATTCTACTTGATGCATCAGTGCAATAAAAGTCAATCAGACGGTTCTGCGATAATTTTATTCGAGAATTCTCAGCAAACTTTCGTTAAATTACCCTCTATGATTATAGACTTGAATAGCACGCTTTAAGTTGTCATATAGATATTGCCATATTTATAACCGACAGAGTTTTATAATCGACAGAATACTAAGCTTTCTTACCACCAAGGGTTACCGTATGAAAATGTCTGCTTTTTTTCGCTTACTTCCCCTCTCCGGTGTTTTACTGACTGCCTGTACACTCACGCAACCCCCTATGGGCACGGGATCAGCGGATACACCACAATGGCACACCCGTGAACAGCAACTGCAAAAACTAGGGCATTACCAAACCCGAGGTTCTTTCGCTTACCTGGCAAATGAAAAAAAAGTCTACGCCCGATTTTTCTGGCAACAATATTCACCTGACAATTATAAGTTACTGTTACTCAATCCATTGGGTACAACAGAATTGGAATTATTCGTCGAACCGAATATGATTCAGATCACTGACAATAATGGTAAAAAATATCTCAGTGATAAACCCGAATTTTTAATTTACCAACTGACCAATATGAATATTCCTCTGGATAATCTAAGAAGCTGGATTATCGGTTTGCCTGGTAATGCCAAAAATTTTCAGTTGGATGCAAATTACCTGCTTAAATCCGTAAGTGACAAAAAAAATGGTGAGATTTGGCGCGTAAATTATCAAGGATACGATACATCGATCACGCCAGCCTTACCCACTCGACTGGAGCTTACGCAAGGAAGCAACCGCATAAAATTAAAGATGGATAATTGGACGATTCAATAATGACTTTAACCTGGCCTTCTCCGGCAAAATTGAATTTATTTTTGTATATCACAGGACAACGGCCTGATGGCTATCATGAACTGCAAACACTGTTCCAATTTTTAGATTATGGTGATGAGATCACCATCGCACCACGTCAAGATAATCAAATCCACTTACTGACTCCGGTTGCAGGCGTAGCCCATGATGACAATTTGATTGTGCGGGCAGCCCGATTATTGCAGAACCATCTATTACAAAAACGCGCATTACAGAATCACAATGTGACTCAATCCGGCAACGAACATTTGGGAGCCGATATCCGCATTAATAAATGCCTGCCAATGGGCGGAGGTCTCGGAGGCGGCTCTTCCAATGCAGCAACGGTATTAATTGCCCTCAATCACCATTGGCAAGCCAATCTGTCCGATGATGAACTGGCACAGCTTGGCGTATGCCTTGGGGCAGACGTTCCTGTCTTTGTCAAAGGCCATGCCGCTTTTGCCGAAGGTATTGGGGAAAAACTCCAGCCTGCTTCACCGAAAGAAAAATGGTTTTTGGTTGCCCACCCTGGAATTGAAATATCAACACCAACAATTTTCACCGATCCTGAATTAAAAAGAAATTCTCCGATTCGCACTCTACCCGCATTATTACAGGCATCATTTGCAAATGATTGTGAACCAATCGCAAGAAAACGTTTTCGTGAGGTTGAACAGCTTCTTTTATGGCTGTTAGAATACGCACCGTCACGCCTGACCGGAACTGGTGCATGTGTTTTCGGCGAGTTCGAATCAGAAGCATCGGCCCGTAAGGTGTTAAATCAAGCCCCAGAGTGGATGCAGGGCTTTGTTGCGCGTGGCGTCAACATTTCTCCATTGCATACATTCCGCTCTGGGATACCCATGTTATTGAACCAATGAGCAATATTTGTTTGATTGGTCAACAATATCTCTCTGGACGCAAGCCTGAGGTTTTTCTCGTGCCCGATATGAAGCTTTTTGCTGGTAATGCCACACCTGAACTAGCACAACGTGTTGCCAACCGCCTGTACACTAACCTGGGAGACGCTGCTGTCGGTCGTTTCAGCGACGGTGAAGTCAGTGTTCAAATCAATGAAAATGTCCGCGGTGGTGATGTTTTCATCATCCAGTCCACTTGTGCACCAACCAACGACAACCTGATGGAATTAGTTGTGATGGTCGATGCGCTACGTCGTGCTTCTGCTGGTCGTATTACCGCTGTTATTCCTTACTTCGGTTATGCTCGTCAGGATCGCCGTGTCCGTTCGGCACGTGTGCCTATCACTGCAAAAGTTGTTGCTGATTTTCTGTCCAGCGTTGGTGTAGACCGTGTTCTCACTGTTGACCTACACGCCGAGCAGATCCAAGGTTTCTTTGATGTTCCAGTTGATAATGTATTTGGTAGCCCAATTCTTCTGGAAGATATGCTCCAGAAAGAGCTGGAAAACCCGATTGTTGTCTCTCCAGATATCGGTGGTGTTGTTCGCGCCCGTGCGATTGCCAAGCTGCTGAACGATACGGATATGGCTATCATTGATAAACGTCGCCCACGTGCAAACGTTTCTCAAGTGATGCATATTATTGGTGATGTTGCTGGCCGTGATTGCGTTCTGGTAGATGATATGATCGATACAGGTGGCACACTGTGCAAAGCGGCTGAGGCATTGAAAGAGCGTGGAGCGAAGCGGGTGTTTGCTTATGCAACCCACCCTATTTTCTCTGGCAATGCAGTGGAAAATATCAAAAACTCAGTGATCGATGAATTTGTGGTCTGTGACACAATTCCTCTGTCTGATGAGATTAAGGTGTTGAACAAAGTTCGCACTTTGACACTGTCTGGCATGCTTGCTGAAGCTATTCGCCGTATCAGCAATGAAGAGTCAATCTCTGCGATGTTTGAGCATTAATGTTTAAGTTTTGCGTCAATATTAAGCGCTAACTTATTCAAGTGATTAAATAAATCATTGCTTGAAAAACCCCGTTGCTGTATTTGCAGCAGCGGGGTTTTCTGTTTGTTTGATATACTTAGCTAATATTTTCAATTTGAATTAATAATTATTATGAATAGTTTTCATTTGAAAATAATTAAATTTATCAAATAGTTATACTATTATAATAAATTTCACTCAATAAAATAAAACGATTAAATTGACATAAAAATTAATGTTAATATCCCACAAACATTTCAATCCATCTGGTACGTCCAGTTCCAAATATTCTAACAATACTGGTGTCATTGAATAGTTGCTGCTAACCTGTCGCACGCTTAATAGCGGTGATTTTATTTCCTTACATCACATAACAATATCGGAAAACAGGTATTATTTTTTCTATAAAAAATAAATTATCCTAATAAGTAAGCTATCAATATCCAGGGATGAAAGGGATAATTTTCGACTGATTATTTTATATACATCCTTAAGAGCTGAACTTTTTAAGATCACATTATCTATAAAAAATGCAAAGTCATATGGAAGTTCAATAACAAGGAACCATACTTAATTGTAGACAGCCGTTATCAATAAGTTAGCTGTCCTATATGGGTTTATTTCAATATTAAACATATCGACTTCTCTAACTCTACTGAGGAAGAGTTGTAGGACTTTTTTGTTCAAAAAAAAGACCTTACAAAGGCGAGAGGCTGATTAATAACAAAAACTACTTTTTAAGGAGAGTGCCAATGAAAAAGGCATTTTTATTTACACCTGCACTGTTAGCGCTTTCAATCAATGCTATTTCTAATGCTCATGCTTATGATCGAGTGTATGTCTTTGGAGATAGCTTGAGTGATGGTGGAAATAACGGAATATATATGCCAGATGGAAAAATAAATCAGCTATATCATCAGTATTTTTCCCTACAGGCTATAGGCGTAAATTCAGCTCCATCCAAGGATGGTGGAACTAATTATGCCCAAGGTGGTGCTACAGCTCTAAAACAATACAGTAAATACGGCTTTAATACGCAAGAACAGGTAAATAGATATCTTAATGCCCATAATGGCAAAGTTGATCCTAACGGCATCTATATTCACTGGGTAGGTGGTAACGATCTTGCCAAAGCTTTGGAAGACGCCTCAAAAGAAACAGATCCACTACAAGGTCAAAAAATTGCCGCTGGTATTGTCATCACCAGCGCTACCGCAGCTGCAAATCAAATCAATCAACTTATCGAAAAAGGTGCTGGATTAGTTATTGCTCCAACCGTTCCTGATGTGAGCACTACTCCTAGATTTTTAGAAACATTACTTAGTCAAGTTATAATTCGCCAAGCCTTAGAATCCAAAGGTATTAAAGATCCTAAAGTTTATGATAATCTACCTGAAGACCAAAAAAAACCCATCGAACAAAAAATCAATGACACTTTGAAATCTGTTCGTGATGGCATTAATGCATATCCTACTCCTAATAGCGATTATCGCCGTCAACTTATTGAAGGTACACTGAAAAAAATTATAGAAAAATCATCTTCAGATAAAGAAACAAAAGAAGAAATAGAAGCAAAATATGAAAAACTTCTCGCTGCCTACAATAAGACAAGTGAAGATGCATCAAAACTCACTGATACATACAATGAGCTACTCGACAAACTAATTAGCAAAGGAAACGGCAATATTTTGCGTGCCAATATCAATGGATTGCTGCATGAAGTGATCGCCAATCCTCTGATTTATGGCATTCAAAATACATTAGGTTATTCTTGCGAGCAAGGTAAAGACGCTAATAAATGTTCCTCCAACGACTCAGGGTTTACCAAAGACAAAGAATTTTTATTCTCTGATTCTTTCCACCCAACACCGTTGGGACAGAAGATCATGGGCCAATATATTACCTCTATTTATAATGCCCCATCACAGGTAATGACCCTAAACCAAGTCAACCGTACGCCAATTAAAAGTGCCCTATCTTCCCTTGATGGTCACCTGCAACAACTGCGTAACGGCGGCAATGAACAAGGCAAAGTCGGCGTCTTTGGCGGCTATACTGGCAACCGAGATAAAACCTTTACACTGGGTAGCGATTATCAGCTAATAGATAACCTGCTGTTGGGTGCAATGTACTCTAACTATAAAGAGGAACGCTCACCCATTGCTGATTTTTCTTATGGAGGCCGTGGTCATGTTCTGACAGCGTATACATTGTGGAACTATTATAATAACGGTTGGTTAAGTGGCGATGTCCATTATTCACGCACCAATTATGATAGCCTGACCCGTACTATCCAGCTTGGTGAAGCCACCCGCAGAGAAACTGGCTCAACCACAGGTAAACAATGGGGAGCGCGCATTACCGCAGGCTGGGATATTCCTGTTACTCACTATCTGACCACCAGCCCAATCATCCAATATGTCTGGGATAAAGGTGAAGTTGATGGTTACCGTGAATCCGGCAACAATAATACTTCCATGCATTTTGGTGATCAAGACTACACGTCTAAAGTGGGCACCCTGGGCTGGCGGGTAGATACTAAACTAGGCCGTTTCAATCCTTATGCCTCCGTTCAGTTTAATCACCAATTTGGTGATACAAGCTACAAACTGAGCGGTGCCATTAACTCCACCAAAACTTCTTTTGTGCAGGAAAGTGGCAAGCAGAACACCAATTGGCGTCAATATACTGTCGGCGTGAACGCAAACCTGAGCAATAACCTACGCGGTTTTGCTTCTGTAACCCGTAATGACGGCAATACCCAAGATCCTAGCTACAATTTCAGTTTGGGTATCAACGCTAGTTTCTAAAACACCCGTCTGTAAGAGAGCATTTACTCAGGAACGCAAGGCAAAATTACTGCCTTGCGTTTTTATTTAATCATCATTCAGCATTAATATACGCACGTTAACATTGTGTTTAATTTTCGTATATGCAGATAGAAGTAGTATCGAACTGAAATAATCAGAGAATCAGCCATTAACCGAAGAGAGATGAGCAAATACCCTTTTAAATCAAGGTGTTTTGGCTGGCGTGAAAATAATGCGCTGTTTTTTCAGGAGATCTACATGAAAAAAACACTCTTTTTAGTATCAGCCACGACTGTACTATTAGTTAACCTCATGACAAATTCTTATGCCTACAACGATGTGTATGTTTTTGGAGATAGTTTGAGTGATAGTGGGAATATCGGCAGATTTACAACAGATGGTAAGGACACTGAACTCTATGATGAATATATAGCCCAAAACCTCACTGGCAAAAAATTGACACCCTCTAAAGAAAACGGAACCAATTATGCATATGGAGGCGCAGCAGCTAACGATTCTGGGAATCGTCTCTGGGATCATTTTGTTCACTCAACACAAAAACAACTCGATGACTATTTGCAAGCACACTCTGGACGGGCCGATCCGAATGGAGTGTACATACATTGGGTAGGAGGTAATGATGTAAAGGACGCTCTGGAAGATTTAGAGAAAGGCGATGAAAAAGCAGCGCAACATCGTATCAATAATAGTTCTGCATCCGCAGCATCGCAGATCAATCAACTCATTAAGGCTGGCGCGGGGTTAATTATTGTACCTAATGTTCCCGATATTGGTACAACCCCAAAAATTATGGAAGCAGTACTTAAAGGCGCTTTAAAAAAAAGCAAAGTACCCGATGACAAAATCGCCCAAATTCTGAAACAAGCTCATGAGGCCATCAACAAATACCCTACACCCAATGTGGAAATCAGAAATAAAATTATCCAGGGAGTTTTTAAAAAGATTGCTGAAGGTGCTTCTCCCCAAGATCCAGACGCAGCGAAAGAAATTTATCGCCAATTGCTTGCTGCTTATGATAATACCAACAAAATTGCTTCCCAATTTTCCGACGAATATAACCAAAATGAAGAGAATCAACTCAGTAACGGCAATATTCTGCGTGCCGATGTCAATCATCTCTTAAGGGAAGTTATTGAGAATCCAACCATCTATGGTATTGCTAATACCCTTGGTTATGCCTGTCCACAAGGTACAAGGGCTAATGAGTGTTCTTCTTCCGAGCCTGGCTTTGATAAAAGCCAACCCTACTTATTTTCCGATGACCTCCATCCAACCCCTTACGCACACAAAGTCATCGGTCAGTACATTATGTCGATCTACAACGCCCCTTTACAAGTGATGGCGTTGAACCACATCAACCGTACCCCAACCATAACCGCGCTAAGCTCACTTGACGGTCACCTGCAACAGCTTCGCAATGATCATCAGGCCAAAGGTAAAGTTGGCGTATTCGGTGGTTATACAGACAATCACAATAATACCCTTACATTGGGTAGCGATTATCAACTGACGGATAATTTGCTATTAGGGGCAACAATTTCACGTTATAAAGATGAACAAAATGCAACCCCTAATTTCAACTATGCTGCTACTGGTCATGTCATAGCAGCTTACATACTATGGAACTACTATGGCAGCGGATGGCTGAACGGCGATGTCCATTATTCACGTACCAATTACGACAATCTGTCACGCTCCATCCAGCTTGGTCAAGCCACTCGCAGGGAATCAGGTTCAACGATGGGTAAACAGTGGGGTTGGCGGATTACAGCAGGCTGGGATATCCCAATCACTCGTTATCTAACCACCAGCCCAATCATCCAATACGCCTGGGACAAGGGGGATATTGATGGTTATCGTGAAACAGGTAACAACAGCACCTCTATGCATTTTGCAGATCAAAATTATCATTCCAAAGTTGGCTCGGTGGGCTGGCGAGTAGATACTAAACTAGGCCGTTTTAATCCTTATGCCTCTATTCTGTTCCATCATCAATTCGATGATGAACGCTATACTCTTCGCAGCGCGATCAATGCGACCAAAACAAGTTTCGTCCAACAGGGAGAGAAACAGAATAGAGATCATGTCCAATATACAGTCGGTGTTAATGCCAATCTGACCAATAACTTTCGCGCATTTGCCGCCGTCTCACATGAAAAAAATGATAATGAACCGAATCATGACTACTATTTCAACCTCGGTTTCAATGTCAGCTTTTAATAGACTGAACATTTAACAAATGAAGGATAAGGCGGTAATTGTTACCGCCTTATCCAAAATAATCACGAATGTCGCTGTTTTTTACGGCAATAACGTTCATCGTAATTTTTCAGCCACCAATATTTATCAGTAACCTGTTCCCGACCGCCAATACTGGCGCCTACCAGCCAAATAAATGCCCCAACAAACAATCCCATTAATGAGAGGCTTGTCAAAAACTCCGAAAGACCAAAATTAAAGATATGGCTAAGCAATACATAAGCTAAGCTAATAAACATTGCCGCCATTCCTGCTCCCATGAGAATATTGCCAAAAATAAAAGCCTTTTTACGTCTCATAACCAACCTCCAATACTTTTTGTGAACGCTAATTTGCAAATACAACGAACGCAAAAGCACGAAAGTAGATATCTTCTTCAAAATTAATTATAGACTTATCATATGAAAGGTTATTGCGGTGGCGATCACAAGCTGTACAAATTTAAGCCTAATTTTTTACATTCCATCAGAATAATCTTTGTTAAATGAGTTTTGTACTCAAGCCTTGAGATAGGTAAACTAATCTCCTTTTTGTTCTATTGCCAATAAGCGAAATTAAACCGTGAGTAACATAAAATTAATCGTTGGCCTGGCAAACCCTGGAGCCGAATATGCACAGACCAGACATAATGCAGGGGCATGGTTTGTCGATTTGTTAGCACAACGCTATAACCAATCCCTGAAAGAAGAGAGTAAATTTTTTGGCTATACCGCCCGTATCAACGTTAATGGGCAGGATATTCGTTTACTGGTACCTACCACTTTCATGAACCTTAGCGGTAAATCTGTCCTTGCCCTTGCTGGATTTTATCGTATTCAGCCGGATGAAATCTTGGTTGCACATGACGAGCTGGATCTACCGCCTGGTGTGGCAAAAATGAAACTGGGTGGCAGCAATGGCGGTCATAATGGCCTAAAAGACATTCAGAATAAACTCGGTAATAATCCTAACTTCCACCGTCTGCGTATCGGTATTGGTCATCCAGGCGATAAAAACAAAGTCGTCGGTTTTGTCCTTGGCAAGCCTCCTGCCAGCGAACAAAAACTGATTGACGATGCCATAGATGAAGCATTGCGTTGTACTAACATCCTCATCAAAGATGGCATGAACAAGGCAATTAATCGCCTGCATGCATTTAAAGCCAGCGCTTAACTGGGAGTACATGGCGCATCGGGCTATTGCGTGTATAATAGCGCCATTTTGTAAACTCACCGACAAGCCTACTGCTTGTTGGTTTATAAGTGATTTAAGGTGATAAATATATGGGATTCAAATGCGGTATCGTTGGCCTGCCTAACGTTGGGAAATCTACATTATTCAATGCGCTGACCAAAGCAGGTATCGAAGCAGCAAACTTCCCGTTCTGCACTATCGAGCCAAACACAGGTGTTGTGCCGATGCCAGATCCACGTCTCGAACAGTTGGCTGAGATTGTTAAACCACAACGCACCCTGCCAACCACTATGGAATTTGTAGATATTGCTGGTCTGGTAAAAGGTGCTTCAAAAGGTGAAGGCTTAGGCAACCAATTCCTGACCAACATCCGTGAAACAGAAGCGATCGGTCATGTAGTACGTTGCTTTGAAAACGACAACATTGTCCACGTTTCTGGTCAGGTTGATCCTGCCTCTGATATTGAAGTTATCAATACAGAACTGGCTCTGTCGGATCTGGATACCTGTGAACGCGCTATCCATCGTATACAAAAGAAAGCCAAAGGTGGTGATAAGGACGCTAAAGCAGAGCTGGAAGTCTTAGAAAAATGCCTTCCACACCTTGAACAAGCAGGTATGCTACGCGCTTTAAATCTGAGTGCGGAAGAAAAAGCGATTATTCGCTATCTGAGCTTTCTGACCTTAAAACCAACCATGTACATTGCCAACGTCAATGAAGATGGTTTCGAAAATAATCCACACCTTGATACCGTTCGCGCCATTGCTGAAAAAGAAGGTTCCGTTGTTGTTCCCGTTTGTGCAGCGATTGAAGCCGATATCGCAGAGTTGGAAGATGCTGACCGCGAAGAATTTATGGCAGAATTAGGTCTGGAAGAGCCAGGCTTGAATCGTGTAATTCGCGCTGGTTACCAGTTGCTGAACCTGCAAACCTACTTTACTGCGGGCGTGAAAGAAGTTCGTGCCTGGACGATCCCAGTGGGTGCAACCGCCCCACAAGCAGCGGGTAAAATTCATACTGATTTTGAAAAGGGCTTTATCCGTGCTCAAACTATTTCGTTTGAGGACTTTATCACTTACAAAGGTGAACAAGGCGCGAAAGAAGCGGGCAAAATGCGCGCAGAAGGGAAAGATTATATCGTTAAAGATGGCGATGTGATGAATTTCTTGTTTAACGTCTAATCATTTTTCTTATCTTACAACATTTCAGGCTGTCCTATTAAAACGGGTTAAATCTTTAAAATCCACGCCATTGCGTGGATTTCCTGTTTTTATAATGTCACAAAGAATTATGATGGCTTTGGTTACCACTATAACAATTTAAATATCCTCCACAATTCTTGCCTAATCCTCCAATACCCCCTGTGACTGATACAAAATTTTTCCTTCTAGGGATATGCTATATAACACACTAATAATCATGGCTTTTATATAGGTAAGGAAATAGAAAATGGGGGCATCGAATCAACAACCCGATAAAACAGAAATTGAAATCCAGTTACAACAATTGGCTGGCAAAGTGGCCAAGTTAACGCGCCCCAATACACACGCCGTAAAAACAGTAATTCCTCAATTAACGCTCTGCCATTTGGAACAGCCAACCGATCCGATTGGTTGGTTGTATGATCCCAGTATTATGGTTATTGCCCAGGGGACAAAACGGGTAACGATTGGTGATCGTTCATATTGTTGCGATCCCCAACAAATCTTAGTGACTTCGACAAATATCCCCACCATTACCCAGACTTGTACCGCATCTAAGGAAAAACCCTTTTTTGCCTTGATGTTACAACTTGATATTCAGAAAGCGTCAAAATTAATGGTTGAAAATAAGGTCACGATAAAGCATCAAATTCAGGATACATGTGGATTAGCCGTGACTTCTGCTACAACGGATCTGCTGGTCTGTTTTAATCGTCTATTGGATATATTAAACACACCGGAAGATATTCCCGTTCTCTTTCCCCTAATACATAAAGAAATCATCTATCGGCTACTGAAAAGTGAATTGGGAGGACGTTTACAACAAATGGCTACCCAGGAAAGCCCAAGCCACCAAATCAGCCATACGATCCAATGGCTAAAAGAACACTTTGCTGATCCGGTTAAAGTCGAACAACTTGCCAAAATCGCCAAAATGAGTCTTTCTTCTTTTCATCATCACTTTAAGGCTGTCACTTCTATGAGTCCATTACAATACCAAAAATGGCTGCGTTTACACGAAGCAAGGCGCATATTATTGACCCAACACCACAATGTGACAACAACTGCATTTCAGGTTGGCTATGAAAGCACTTCCCAATTCAATCGTGAATATAGCCGTCTTTTTGGTGAATCTCCCTGCCGAGATATGAAACGGTTTCGGATCACCCATCAGGAGAAGAAAATAGATATTGCCGGAGCATTGGGCAACAATTGCCAATAAATAGGCATACATTCAATCAAAACCAGTCCTAAGATAATCCTCAGTTTATCAATGGAATAAAACAGAGGGTTATTATGGGCCATATTTTAGTTATCAATTCAGCAAAAATTTTTGACGAATCGAAAGGAGGGCTAAATAATGCCTTAACCGAAGTTATCAAAGATCACCTGACAGAGATAGGTCATAAAGTTCAGGTAACGCATGTAGATAAAGGTTATGACATCACCGCAGAGATTAATAAATTTCTTTGGGCGGATCGTATTATTTACCAAATGCCGGGTTGGTGGATGGAAGCACCGTGGATTTTAAAGAAATATGTCGATGAGGTTTTCCAGGCTGGCCGCGGTGCCTTGTTTAAGAATGATGGGCGAACCCGTCATGACCCTGCCAAAAAATACGGTTCAGGTGGCCTGATACAAGGCAAGGCTTATATGTTTTCGGTAACCTGGAATGCGCCACTGGAATCATTTGAAGATCCCAATCAATTTTTTGAAGGAAAAGGTATTGACAGTGTTTACTACCCTTTCCACAAGGCAAACCAGTTTTTAGGTATGTCTCCAATACCAACATTTGCTTGTTATGATGTGATAAAAAACCCACAAATTTCTCAAGACATTCAACGATTAAAAAAACATTTATCAGCATTTTTCTAGCTAAGGCGAGTGGAGAGCTATTTAATCAATTGCAAATACTCATCTAGAAAACAAAGATCGTACATATCCACTTGCATATTCTTCGTCTTTTAAGTTGCCTCTTTGTTGGCTGCGACGCAACTTGAAATTCATTGGGTATATACCAAGTGGATTGTTATTCCTTCAAAAATCATTTAATCAAAATAAAAAATAACACCATCAATTATCACACATGAAATAAAACATTCCATTAACGTTATTGAAAAAATAAATTCATTCAAAATACTTTTTTATCTCTTTTACGAACATTTTTTCTATAAAAGAATAAAAAAACAAATTGTTAAAAAATCGTAAACAAAATATCAATGCAATAAAAAAATCAATAGCAAAAAGCACAGAACACTTGTAAAAATGAGCATGTTGACGTTAATACTAATTCTAACGTCAACTCCATTTCTACATAATTTATCGTTATGCTTTTATTGATGTTAATCCCTAACTCTATGAGGTATAGATCATGAAAAGAAAATTAGCTGCTTGTATGCTTTCATTACTCGTAGGAACAATCATCACAACTAACGCAAATGCGTTCTTATGTAAGACACTTAATGCTGATTTACGGGCAACATGCGAAGCTGCATGTAATTTAATCCCTGATGGTGGTACCGGCCTTTCAATCGCTAAGCAATTCTGCTTGTAACTATAACTTAGTATAACACTGTACAAAAAAGATATTCTTATCTTTATTTAATCATATTCTAGCCTGAATTTTACTATGACAGTAAAAACTGAAGTTAGAATAGAGAAAACAGTGAAGGTATAACACCTTAAAATATAATGGTGGGAGCGCTTTTAAGTGTTTTATTAAATAAACATGTAATAAAAGACTCCCACTATTATTTATCATAATCAATTGGTTATTACATCTGATTTCATTGGAGATTTTTAAGAAATTCGACCAAAATAGGATTAAACAATTCCGGTGCTTCCCAGAACGGTGCGTGACCAAGGCCAGCTAAATTAACTATTTTCCTTTTCCAAAGATTTCGGTAATTGAGACCATTAATATAATCAAAATTAATATAGGGATCATCTGCTCCATTAACAATCGCTAACGGTGTTTGACTGGTTTCAGCCAATAATTTTTGATCTGTTGCTTGAGGGGAAAGAAAAGCCTCAAACATATACTGCCGTGCCAATCCATCTGTTCTTATCACTGCTTCAATAATAAAAGGCTCATGAGGCGCATTAACACCATAGGTATCAGAGACAAAATTTTTGATATCTTCCTCAGTAAATTCCGCCTTGCCGGCAAGCCCCAAACCAGGACGAAAACCAAGAGCCACGTTATCTGCACCGACTGATACCGGTGGAGCACCGCAAATCATTAAGCCAATCATCTTAGGGAACAACGCCAACATTTCCAACCCAATATGACCTCCTAATGACCAACCAAATACTACCACTCTGTTAATGCCTATTTTTTCTAGTACCTCAATGACCGTATGTGCATAACCAGGCATTGAATATGCCTGACGTGATTCACTGGCATTTGATGATGAACCATGCCCTGGCAAATCTAACGCCAAAACCCGATACTTCCCTTTTAACTGATTAATTTGATGACGAAATATTTCTTTACAACTTGAATTACCATGAATGAAAAGAACAGGTAACCCACTCCCGCCAGTATCTATTACTGAAATACCTGCATAACGGGTCTGAATATTATAGTAATTAATACCATTCTGTGTAGTAGTCATTATTCTCTCTCCTCAAGTAATAGGGATGAGTTTAAGGAAGCGATTAAATTAGCCTTATTACAAATCATCAGTATTGAATCATCATAAAACGATAGAGATTTTGACTGAATTAAACCCTCCTGAAAGTTATTATGAGATTTATTTATAAAATCTGATTTTTTTATCCTCTGCAAGATTATGCAGTGCGCTTCCCCCACTTAAAATCTATCAGTAACTTCATATTTTTCGTTTGTTTTTTTAAGACACACAAAACACCTATCACAAATTTTCAACATAAAACTCCGAACCAGGTAAGTAATGTTGTATACAAGTGAATGCAAACATTTAACATTTATTACACAACATCATCTGGTAATCACATTATGACTATAAAAAATATGGCTTCCTTAAAAGTAAAGCGCCTATTGACAGCTACTGTTGCCATTGCTCTGGTCATCATGGCCATGACAGGAAAAATAGAAAATGCCCATAAACGTTTTCTCTCCGTTGCTACGGCTTCCACAGGCGGAACTTATTATCCAATGGGAGTCGGTCTGGCCAATGTCTGGAGTAACCATCTGAAACAAGAAAATATTCAGGTGACGGGACAATCTTCAGCCGGTTCGATTGAAAATATTGATCTGCTCCAAAAAAATGAAGCCCAACTGGCTATTTTACAGAGTTTGCTCGCCGTCGAAGCCTATCAAGGTGTCCGAAATTTCAAAAACCGCCCTTATCGGGATTTGCGTTCTATCTCCGTTCTTTGGCCAAATGTTGAACATTTTGTTCTAGTCGACGATAAAGTCAAAGATGGCACGCTAAACGATATTGCCGGAACACGTTTTTCTGTTGGACCACAAGCGAGTGGAACCGAACAATCTACCCTGATTATTCTGCAAGGTGTCAACCTCAGCAAACAAGAGATTCACCCAGAATATCTTGGTTATGGTGATACCGTTTCAGCTATGCGGGACGGTCGTCTTGATGGTGGCGCCTTACCTGCGGGTGTACCCGCTTCAGCAGTCACAGATATGTATGCCAGTGGTGTTCCTGCTCGCATTCTAAATGTGACAGGTGAACAATTGAAAAAGATTAACGCTATTGCCAACTCATGGTTTCGCTTTATCATAAAACCAGAAACTTATCCACGCCAAAAACAGCCTATCCAAACGATCGCACAACCCAATATTCTGATGACAACCCGCAAAATAGATGAAAAAACCATCTATCAATTAACAAAAGTGATGTTTGAAAATCAAAAGGAAGTCCACCAGATCCATAGCTCCGCAAAATACATTCTGCCTGAAAACGCATTGAAGGGTGTTTCCGTACCATTACATCTTGGGGCATATCGATATTATCGCGAAATTGGCCTGGATATTCCTGACTATCTTATGCCTCCAGAACTTAAATCGACAGACAAACCCCAATGATTTTTGACCGGAAATCATAAAGCTCAACTTAATTTTCCCATCATGTTATGGAGTCACCATGAATACTGATAATGTAATACCATCCACAATAGAGCTGGATAAAGAAGCAGGATCAGGCAGCCGTCAATTAAGCGGTTTCTATTCGAAGCTCACGATGATACTTGCCATCGCTATTTCCCTTTATGCTATCTATTCCAATGCGTTATCCAATACGCAGGAATTTTATCGTAATGCAACATTTCTCACTGGCATTCTGGTGTTAGGCTTTATTCTGTTTCCGATTTCCAAACGTTATTCAACAGCCAAATTTAATTATTGGGATTACCTATTTATTCTGCTTACATTGGTGAGTTATGGGTATTTTTATTTTACTTACACTGACTTGCATGTTGTACGTAACAGCATTCCCAATACCACAGATTATGTGATGTCCGTCATTGGCATCGCTGTACTCTTTGAGGCAGCAAGGCGTACAACAGGCTATTTCATACCGGGGTTATCTCTTTTTGCCATCATCTATGCTTTATTCGGCAACTATTTCATGAGTATCTTCGGTCATGCCGGATTTTCACTTGAGCGTCTGCTATTCCGCTTATTTATGACCAGTGAAGGAATTTTCGGCATTACCCTATCCACGGCATCAACGGCAATTATTGTTTTTATCCTGTTTGGTGCATTCTTAAGTGTCAGCGGTGCAACGGCATTATTCAATGACCTTGCCATGGCAATGGCCGGACGTCGTCGTGGTGGCCCAGCCCAAGTTGCGGTCATCTCCTCTGCCCTGACGGGTTCACTGAGTGGCAGTGCTGTTGCCAACGTTGCTACAACCGGAACCTTCACTATTCCCCTGATGAAAAACATCGGCCTGTCTCCCCGTTTTGCCGGTGCTGTCGAAGCGGCGGCATCAACAGGAGGCATGATCATGCCGCCGATTATGGGAGCAGCCGCATTTATCATGGCCGGTTTTTTGGGCATTTCTTACACCACTATTGTGATTGCAGCCATTATTCCGGCACTGCTCTATTACGCAGCCCTGATTATTGCCATTGATCTGGAAGCCAAAAAACAAGGATTGAAAGGCGTCAGCAGGGAAAATATTCCCAAAGTCAAAGCGGTACTCAAATCCCGTGGGCTACTATTATTGCCACTCTTTATCGTGATTGGCACTTTATTGACCGGAAAGACGCCGATTTATGCCGGTTTTCTCGGTATTATCGCGATTATTATCGCAAGTTGGATCACACCAGATACTTCCGTGCGCATGACTCCCAGGAAAATCGCCGCTGCCCTGAATGAAGCTGCCCGTGGAGCTATTCAGGTCACTGTCGCCTGTGCGGCCATTGGCGTTATTATCTGTGTTGTTACCATGACAGGCATTGGATCAACCCTCGCTTTTAATATCGTATCCCTGACCAACAATACCCTGTGGATGATCCTGCTGGTTGTTATGGTAGTTTGTATTGTCCTCAGTATGGGGCTGCCTTCAACTGCCTTATATATTGTTGTTGCTGTGACGGTGTCACCTATATTAATTAAAGCAGGTGTTTTACCATTAGCTGCTCACTTCTTTGTTTTTTGGTTTGGTGCACTTTCCAATATTACCCCACCGGTCGCACTCGCCAGTTACACAGCTGCCAGCATTGCCCGTGCTGATCCAATACAGACTTCATGGAATGCGGTCTATCTGGCTTTGCCAGGTTTTATCATTCCCTTTATTTTGGTGTACAACCCAGCATTATTGATACAGGGTGATGACTTAAACGTCCTATCCATTAGTTATATGATCCTGACTGCACTGATTGGCATCTATTCACTTTCTGTTGCCAGTGCTAATTTCTGGATGTACAAAACCCATTGGTTAGAGAGAATTCTCTTCGCTATTGCCGCGATCCTGTTAATCAAACCGGGAATGATCACAGATCTGGCCGGAATAATATTGATTATCGTGGCAGGAACCCTGCATTTCTTACGCAATAAATTGGAACGTGTAAAAAATAAGAATAATGAGGAACACCCTAAAAATGTATGACGTGATTGTTATTGGTGCAGGATTGGTTGGGCTTGGCACCGCTAATGCCTTACAAGAACAGCATCCGCACTTGCGCTTGCTGATATTAGATAAAGAAAATGGCGTGGCTGCACATCAAAGCGGTCACAATAGTAACGTTGTGCATTCCGGCATTTATTACACTCCTGGCAGTTTAAAAGCACAACTGGCGAAACAAGGAAACCGTACAATATATGAATTTTGTCAACAGCATGGATTATATTACGACCGCTGCGGTAAGGTGATTGTCGCCACACAACTCAAGGAGCTTCCCCTGCTGGAAAATATCTACCAGCGAGGATTGAAAAACGGCCTTGAAGTCAGCCTCCTCTCACAAACCCAACTGAAAGAGCGCGAGCCTTATGTCAACGGCCTTGAGGCAATATTAGTGCCCGATGCAGGGATCGTGAATTACCCGGAAATAGCGGCTAAACTGGCGGAAATCATTCAGGCCAGGGGTGGTAATATTTATTATCAACAGCAAATCCAAGGTATTCATGAATACAGTGATTATGTTGAGGTACAAACTCAGCAAACCAGCTATCAGGCTAAATGGCTGGTGAATTGTGCCGGATTGCATAGTGACAGAATTGCCAAGTTAGCAGGCTATAAGACAGGTATGAAGATCGTTCCTTTCCGCGGTGAATATTATGTTCTGGACAACAGCAAAAATTATCTGGTTAATCACCTGATTTATCCCGTACCTAACCCTGATTTTCCTTTCCTCGGCGTTCATTTTACGCGAATGCACAATAGCAAACGAGATGTTGGCCCGAACGCAGTATTGGCATTTAAGCGTGAAGGATATAGCAAAACAGATTTCAATCTACGGGATTTAGCCGAGGTACTGACTTACAAAGGATTTTGGAAAATCGCCACACGTTATTTCTGTGAAGGTATGGCAGAAATACGACGTTCCTTTTCTCGCCAGCTTTTTACCGAAAATGCCCGGCAGCTTATTCCTGATTTGCAACCGGAAGATATCACTCCAGGGCCAGCCGGCGTGCGCGCCCAAGCACTTACCGCCGATGGCAAATTGGTGGATGATTTTCACTTTGTGAAAGGTCGTCGTTCACTGCATGTTTGCAATGCACCGTCACCGGCAGCCACAGCTTCTATGGAGATTGGCAGGGAAATTGTGAGGCAATATTTTACTGAACTGTGAGGAATTGGTATGGCTTAAACTGACAGATACCGAAAAAGCGGTAACTGTCAGTGATACGATTATAAGAAAATTAAAAATGGTACTGTAATCCAAGATCGATACTGTAGTTTCGGTTTTCAATTCCGATAGAATTGTCACCTAAATCTTTGGTGTTGCCAGCATCATAATCGATAAGCCTCGTTTGACCTTTACCTTCGCGATATTTATTCCAGATAAACGCCGTATACACCTTCGTATTTTGAGTCAAATAATAACCAGCATCAATGCTGGCACCAATGTAACGTACCTTATCAGATCGCTGAGGAAGGGTTAAACGACGCATATAGTGCTCGTCGTTGCCCCAGGCTTTTACCCACGGACTATATTTTAGTAAAAGGTTAAATTCAAAATCCTGATAACGATACTGTCCAGCTAATCCAATATAGGGTAGGCTATATTTTTGTTTATAGCCAACTCCGGCCATCCCGGCAGGAAATTCGCCGATATTAGCACCATTATCATAGATATAATGACCACCATAAGCCGTCCAACTGAAACGTGTTTCCTGGTAACCTAATACCGCCCCTAATTTGTAATTCGATTGTTTAATTAACCAACCTGCGGCATTTAAATCAAACTCATTAGCATCGTTTAGGGAAGTATTTGAGCTGGATGACCAATGAGTCCAATGATTCTGGTTTACATCCAACCAATCGTAGTCAACCATTTTGCTATCACGTGACGATAATCTGACCCAACCACCCGCATTCACAGTTAGCCTGTCAAGGGGATCCCAGGAAACTTTGCCTCTGGCAATCAGAACATCGCCAATTTTCCAATTCAATTGACTGCTTTTGTATTTTGGATCTTTGGAATATCCATAGAGATGCTCGTTAGATTCTCCTTTTAGCCAACCAAGCCCAAGCGAAAAAGATACACTGCCATCGTACCAATCCAATTGTGATAGAGCAGGTGCTGCCATGATCCCAAAAGAAAAAGTCAACAATGGAGTAGCTATCAAGATTTTTTTCATCATTATTAATAACCTTATCAGAGTGTAAATTGAATTTTCATAATTTCTGTTACCCTGATAGCTATCCACAACTAGAAGAGATAATTTATTTAACTATCAATAACAGAAATAATAATATCTTTGGTATATTACTTTTATCGTTATATGCTTATAGTTTAAGATTATACTCTTTTAGCTATTTTTCATTTTTTAGGTAAATTTTTTTAACTAAAAATTAAATTCATTGGATTTAGTTGCATAAAACTCAACGGCCTGCTACAAAGCAGGCCATTAATTATATTAATTTTCAATGATTATCCTATTCACCCAATCGGACGCAAATCAACCCACAATAGCTGGCTATCCGCAATCAACGGCTTAATTACCCCTTCTCGTATATCCGGTAACCACCATGCGCCTTGACCAAAAGCAAGCTGGACACAATTCGCTCCTGTCATTTCCCAACGTCCTTTTAAAACATAAAGTACACCACTGTGTGATGTTGGCAGTAAACGTTCATCAGAAATAACTGAAATCTCAGAAGCCCAACATGAACGGCGAGTCATGATATTGAAACACTGAACAGGACCATCCAATAATTCCGCATGGGCCAAAATATCACCCGAAAAGTTAAATGGCGTCATCTTT
This sequence comes from Xenorhabdus sp. TS4, assembly GCF_014467265.1. NCBI lineage: Bacteria > Pseudomonadati > Pseudomonadota > Gammaproteobacteria > Enterobacterales > Morganellaceae > Xenorhabdus > Xenorhabdus sp. TS4. The sequence goes on from NZ_NKHQ01000022.1 coordinate 154,868, forward strand.
TTCACCAATTCGTGCTCCAAAAAGCCCGGACTGGTCAAGCGGACTCCCTTTCCTTTTAATAAAACGATTGAGCATTCAATATCAGGGAATTGCCCTAATATTCCACTTTGATGGACAGTCGTAAAACAGGCTCGCCAGGCGAAATCATCAGACACAGGCCAGCAAACAATATCCCTGGTTTCGCCCTCCCCTCCAGACCATTGTACTCTTGGCAATGTCGCATAATCGAAGCATTTCATTTTCATGCCACTCCCTCACCACTTTTAAATTTTGTTTACAATGCTAAAAGATAACCAGTGTCAACTTGTTAACAGGAACATTGGCAAATAATTTCCCCTACGACAATATTGAGATAGTTGAAATGTGATTGATTACCCGCATTCTCTTAAGAGCATGTTTACGCTCCCTTAATAAGTTGTACAACATTGAGGTGAGAAAAAAATATCCAAGTAATCTGAGCCGGGAATCGTTCGAGCAAATAAACAAATCGCAAATAATACCCTCCCTAACGTATTCACTTATTTTAGCGCCGTCCTAAAACCCTCTCTGCGGCACGCTCTTCTGTCAATCACTGGATTGAGTGGTTTACATTCTCCGCAAGATTTTGGTTATATTGGCTCACGCCGGGAACTTGAACTTATTACTCATAAAATCAATGAATTATTAAACATATCACTCTCACAAAATTCACTCATGTCATTAAAAAATCTAGGATAAATAACAATTTTTCTTGAATAGTAAATGTGATAATGATTATCATTATTATCAATAACTATTTGCACAATAACTATTTGCACAATAACAACGAGGTATCAAAATGCGTATCGGGATGAGTGTCGCGGCAACGTTACTGGGAGTGGTATCAACATCGGCTATGGCGTTGGAATATCCTCTGGGGAAACCGGTTATCAAAAATGGCATGGAGATTCAAGGGGTTTACTTGCAACCGATCACCATGTCGATGGAAGGCAAACATAAAATGCACCATCTGGCGGCTGAAAAATCCGATATTCATTTGGAAGCGGATATTCACGCAGTCGAAGAGAATCCAAATGGTTTTGCCGAAGGGGATTGGATCCCATACCTGAAAGTCGATTATAAGGTTACTAAATTAGATGAGCCGAAAAAAACACAATCCGGCACATTTATGGCAATGGTCGCTAGCGATGGTCCTCACTATGGTGAAAATTTAAAACTGAATGGTTATGGAAAATACCGGGTGGAATATCGTATTTCTCCACCAAGTATGAATGATGAGGTTACATTCGGACGTCATATCGATAAAGAAACTGGTGTAGCAGCATGGTTTGAACCCTTTGATGTTTCGTGGGACTTCGATTACGCCGGAACAGGTCGCAAAGGCAGTTATTAAGTTATTGAAAACAGCGAGCAAGAATAAAGCGCTCGCTGTTATTAGACATTGGACGTCACGCTCTCGTCGAGGTTTATCTTGAAATCGTTCATTTTCACTCTGTGCATCTCGGTCGTGTCGTTGATTTATGCGCCCATGACGATTGCCGCTGAAAAATTTACTCTTGAACTTGAAATGAATAACGGTGAGTTAACTCCACCGATATTAAGTGTGCCTGCGAAAACGCCCGTTCGGATCAAAATTCGCAATACCGGTACGGAGCCTGTTGAATTTGAAAGCACGCAATTGCGTAAAGAAAAAGTCTTGGCGCCCGGAGCAAACTCAGTGGTGGTCATTGCACCGCTTAAACCGGGAAAATATACATTTTTTGATGATTTTCATCTCGCGCACCCCGCCGGTGAGATAATAGCTGAGTAATCATTTGGTTGCAGGATATGGTATGGGACAAGTTCTTTTTGTGGTATGGCGCGAAAGCTTTGAGGCGCTACTCGTGGTCAGCATTATTTATGCGTGGATCAAACAACACCCTGATGCTGAGACAGGACGCCGTTATTTATGGGGCGGTGTCGCGCTTGGGGGAGCATTATCCCTCTTTTTAGCCCTGTTAATTTACGGCGTATTTAACGTGCTCGATGACAGCGGACAAACCTATTTTATGATTGGGATGGCGCTCTTTGCCTGTGTCCTTATCGTACAAATGGTGTATTGGATGAGCCAGCACAGCGCCTCACTCAAATCGGGTATTGAACACGAAATGGTTCGTAGCGCAAAACACCACTCTTGGTGGGGCGCATTGGTTATCGTCGCAATCGCGATTGCCCGTGAAGGTAGTGAAATCGTTGTTTTTCTCTCCAGTGTCGTGATGGGGCTAACGCGAGATTCCATGTGGTCGTTTACGGGGGAAGTGGTATTAGGCATCGTGATAGCCGCACTGACATTGTATCTGTTCTCACTTAGCTATCAGAAAATTGCGTGGAAATGGTTTTTCCGTATCACTAGTATCATACTGCTTTTCTTAGCCTGTTCATTGCTTCTCAAAGGCGTGGAAGAGATTTCCAATGTGCTGTTAGAACACGATATTGAGCTGAATGATTTTCTTATCTATCCATTATGGGATACCAGCAATTGGTTAGATGACTCAGGGTTGATAGGGAATTTTATGGCTACCCTGTTTGGGTATCGGGCGCAACCTATTGGGATAAGTGTGCTGACGTTTGCCGTTTATTGGATCGTTGTAATTGCGTTATTCCGTCGTCAGGGGCGTCGTCATGCTGCGTAATATGTTGAGAATGACTGTTTCGCTATTACTGTTATTGAGTTTAGGTGCGGAAGCGGAAAAGTATCGCGCGGGGCTTCCAAACACAGGTAATGAAATCGTTATTGCCAAAGGGGATATTCCTACGCCGACGCAATATCAACCGATGATTGCGGTCTATATGAAAATGATGGGCGTACAAGTGGCGGCCATCGAAGCGCAGTTGATAACATTACAACGTGCATTAAACGCAGGAAATTGGCAAGCGGCACAGCAAGCGTATATTCAGGCTCATTATGATTATGAGACGATCCGCGCGGTGGTTGTCGTTTTTGGTCATGCAGATCGTGTGATTAACCCCCATGCCAGTTATTTTCTTAAACAGGAGCGCGATCCAAAATTTATTGGTTTTCATCGTGTTGAATACGCACTGTTTTCAACCAACGATAAATCGGATGCTTTGGCAGCAACGCAAGCGCTACTGCATAATGTACAAGATTTAAAACAACGTGTAGCGGTGGAAACGCTTCCGATAGCAAAGTTAGTGCAATCCGCAGATGACAGCATCGAGCTTATTTTAGAGACAAAACTCGGTGGTGATGAAAACCGTTACAGCCGCAGCGACTTAGCGGATATTGCAGCAAATTTGCAAGGTGCTCGCTGGATAGTTAACGGGTTGGTGCCATTTTTATCCCCTGAAATAGTAACATCGCTCAATACGCAATTTGATGCGCTTGATTCCGTGATGGCAAATTATCGCTCTGCACAAAAGCAATATTTTCGTTATGAGCAACTCTCTCCTCAGGATAAACATACGCTTTACGCCCAACTGACACAGTTAGCGGAAACGTTGTCTGGACTGCGGGCAGCATTGAAGATAGATGTGTATTATAAATACCGGAACGAACCATGAAACACAAAAAAAACACGCTCCCCAGTGAGAATGAATCGATTTCGCTGAGTAAACGTATGACATTGAAATGGCTGGGAGCAGGCAGTGTTCTGTTATCCAGTGGGGCACTGAGTTTACCAACAATGGCGACACCGGAAACAAAAACATGTGACAACCTCAGCCGCACACACGCCATTCCTTATTTAGGAAAACATCAGGCAGGCGTGATTACACCAGAACAAAAAGAAGCGATTTTTTTGTCGCTGAATTTAACAGTTTCCACCCTTGATGAGGTTGAAGACATTTTTAAGCGCTTAACGCAATGCATTGCTCGATTAACGCAAAACCGTCAGGCGGAAAAAACCACGAATGACCGTATGCCGCCAGCAGAATCTGGGATCCTTGGTCGTTATTTAACGGCGGATGATTTAACCATAACGGTTTCACTCGGTCATTCGCTCTTTGATAACCGCTTTGGATTAACCTCGCTAAAGCCGAAAAAATTTGTTGCGATGACCGAGTTCCCAAATGACCACTTAGAAGCGTCATGGTGTGGCGGTGATCTCTTACTGCAATTGTGCGCCAATAGCCGAGAAACTGTGATTTATGCATTACGTGACGTTTTGCGTCAGTTATCGGGAAAGGTTGCACCGCTTTGGAAGATAGATGGTTTTTTACCTGCTCGTGATATTGAATGCAAAACAACGCCCATTAATTTGTTTGGATTTAAAGATGGCACCGGCAATGCCGATGCGAAAGACGATGACTTAATGGACTCCCTCGTCTGGATTACGCAAAAAGAACCCGCTTGGATAGAAAATGGCAGTTATCAAGCCGTTCGTCTTATCCGATTTGCATTGGAGTTTTGGGATAGAACACCGCTTGAAGATCAAGAAAATGATTTTGGACGACATAAAGCTAGCGGTGCGCCGATGGGAAAACAGCATGAGCACGACGACCCCGAGTTTAATCGTGATCCACATGGTGATCGGGTATTATTTGACTCCCATATGCGTCGAGCGGAACCTCGAACAACCGAACGACATGTTTCCAAATTACGTCGGCGCAGTTACAGTTACTCTCTTGGGTTAACATCAACAGGGCAACTCGATATGGGGCTGATTTTTGTTTCATTCCAAAATGACCTGAAGAAAGGCTTTATTGATACCCAAAAACGGTTAAATGGTGAACCCTTAGAGCGTTACATTAAACCTTTCGGCGGTGGTTACTATCTGGTTTTACCGGGTATATCATCCACATATGACTATCTTGGCGAGAGTTTGATCCGAGCCGCTCGCGCCCTCACTTAATTTATGACAGGTAGGCATGGGCATCTTTCCACTCCCCAGCGTTGTGGTATGGCCGCTACAAGAGCATATGACACATATTCCCCAACTCTTTCATTGCCAAAGCCTGAGTTTCATTCCAGGCAAATGACGTATTCAAGCGAAAGGCATGATCAAACTGGGCGCTCGTGGAAAACATGCTACCTGGTGCGATACTGATATTCTTTGCCAATGCCTGTTGATAGAGTCGGTTGGCATTAAAAGGGGGTTCAAACTCCAGCCAGAGAAAATAACCACCACGTGCACTGTTTACTTTCACAGATTGGGGAAAGTATTCACTGATTGCCCATAACATCCGATTTTGCCGTTGTTCCAACTGCCGCCTCAATCGACGCAGATGATTGTCATACCCTCCCTGCGCCAAATAGTCCGCAATCGCCAACTGGGTTGGCGTGCTGGCGGATACCGTGCTCATCATCTGTAATTGCTGAATTTTCTTCGCATGTTTACCTGCGGCAACCCAACCTACCCGATAACCAGGAGCAAGACATTTTGAAAATGATGAACAGTGCATGAAATTATTTTCGGTATCCCATGCTTTTATCGGTGCCGGAGGCTCCTGCTCGAAATACAATTCACCATATACATCATCTTCAATCAGGGCGATTTGGTTTTGGTTCAAAATCTCTACCAATCGCTGTTTATTTTCAGGGGGCATTGTGCTGCACAGTGGGTTTTGAAAACGCGACATCAGCCAGCAAGCTTTTATTGGATATTTCTTCACAACTTCTTCTAAAGTTTCCAAAACAATACCCGTATGAGGATCTGTCTTAATGGCTATGGCTTTCAAACGTAACCGCTCTATCGCTTGCAGCGCCCCATAAAAAGCGGGCGATTCAATCACCACCCAATCCCCCGGTGAAGTAACGGATTGCAAACTGAAACTTAACGATTCCATTGCCCCGGCAGTAATAACAATTTCCTCAGGAGAAACATGGATACCGTGGGAAGCATAGCGGCGGGATAGATTACGTCGTAACTTTTCATTACCTGGAGGCAAATTTGCCAGCGAACTGTGTGGCACGAAACGGCGGGCGACTGAAGCCAGTATTTTTGACAATTTGGGTTCGACTAATAAAGAAGGATCGGGAAATGCCGAACCGAAAGGAATAATTTGCGGATCTTTGCATGCCTGCAAGACATCAAATATGGAGGCACTGATCTCCACATTTTCACTTAAGTTGAGTCCCTTCCCTCCTTTTGCCGCCGCAAAGGGTTTCAGCCGAGTGGCAACATAATACCCTGATTGTGGACGCGCCACGATCCAACCCTGACTTTCCAGCAACTGGTAGGCTTGTAGCACCGTCATCAAGCTCAAACCCGACGATTTCACCGATTCCCGCAATGAGGGTAACCTATCACCCACTTGCCAAATATCGTCTTCTATTTGTTGGCGGATCATGCCCGCCAATTGTTCGTAACGCGTCATATGCTTGGCCTTTGTCTAAACTGTTATAACGCGATGCTCGACTTTAACATCTTATAACGTTGGCTTGTTGAAGCCAGTCGCGTTGACTTTTACCTTGTTTAAAATTGGCAAAAATACCCAACGTGTGAGAAAGAAGTTTTCTAGCAATTCG
>NZ_NKHQ01000023.1:0-1052 GCF_014467265.1 Xenorhabdus sp. TS4
CGTTAAAAGGGATGTGAAGTGAAGGCTCTCAGAGTCTGAACTAGTAACGCCCCTCTGGGGCGAAATCAAAGCCGCCTTCTATGAAGGCGGATTTTTACTGTTGCGTCGATGACTTTTGCCAAAAATTTATTCCTCTCTGGCATCAACAGCTCATTGAAAACGGATTACGTCAACGGCACCGCGAAGCTTCCCTTTCGCTCAGCGAAGTCATTATGATCCTCATTTTATTCCATATGAGCCATTATCGTGATTTTAAAACGTTTTATAATAAACATGTAAAACAATATCTTACCGCAGATTTTCCCGGATTAGTCAGCTATACCCGCATGCTCACCCTGAAGAAAAGGGCACTGATTCCTTTATGCGCTTTTCTTTCGTCACGTAAAGCGACAACCCAAGGGATCGCTTTTATTGATTCCACCAAAATTGCTGTTTGTCACAACCTTCGCATTCCCCATCACCGGGTATTTGAGGGAATGGCACAACGAGGAAAAACCAGTACAGGCTGGTTCTATGGTTTTAAACTTCATCTGGTTATCAATGATTGCGGTGAACTTTTGGCCGTAAAATTAACCGCCGGAAATAAGGATGATCGTCACCCTGTCAAAGCATTGGCAAGAGGGTTAACGGGATGTTTATATGGCGATAAAGGGTATTTATCACAGACTTTATGCGATGAGCTGGAAGCGGAAGGCGTTACGTTAATCACGAATGTCCGTAGCAACATGAAAGCCAAAGCGTTATCGCTCTGGGATAGGCTGATGTTAAGAAGACGATTTTTGATAGAAAGTGTGCCGCAGGCATACAAACTGGGCAGCATAGGGAACGCAGCCAGTATGTAGCATAAGCTTAGGAGGAGATGGTGGCAGACCCACCGAAGTCCGCTGTCGGAAGCCGGCTTCAAACCCCCTCAAGCGGCTGCCGTAAAGAGCGGTGGTCGTGAGCGTTGAGGTCACCCCACAGGGAGGAGTTATCAGCCCGGTGCTGGCAAATCTGTTCCTGCATTATGTGTTCGACAAGTGGATGCAAAAGCATCATCCCCGGCTGAAGTG